>VBAS01000103.1:22697-32677 GCA_005882975.1 Bacteroidota bacterium
ATTTGGAACTGAAAAGGAACAACGAGCTGCATTGTATAATAATGTTGAGGCTACAATGGAATATAAATTCATGCATGCCATTGAAAAAATTACCTCGGAGAAAAAACCCATTATTGGTTATGCTTTAGGACATGGTGAGGCATTTGGTTACAATATTAATGATGCTTTTCTAACTCTTCGCTCTAATTATAATACAGATACAATAAATATCAGGCAAGTTCCATTCATTCCTTCTGAACTTAATGCATTGGTTATTCTAAAACCTACTTTATCATTTTCGGAAGCAGATAAATTAAAGATCGATCAATATGTAATGCGCGGAGGAAAAGTATTTTGGATGATAGATGTAATGTATGCAGAATTCGATAGCCTGTATAAATCAAATGGATTTATTGCTTTTGACCGAAACTTAAATTTGGATGACCTGCTTTTCAAATATGGTGCTCGTATCAATCAGAATTTATTGCAGGATATGCAATGTGATCAGTTGGGACAAATGAGTGGCGACCCACAAAATCCACAGCGTAGATTGGTGAACTGGCCATTCTTTCCAATATTGAATGGAACAAATCATCCAATAAGCAAAAACCTTGATGGAGTTAGATCTATTTTTCCCAATACAATGGATACAGTTAAAGCGCAGGGAATCAAAAAAACTTTTCTTTTAAGATCATCTTCCAATGCCCGTGTTTTAAGTACTCCCGCCAAAATTGATTTTGAATTTTTACAAATAGCCCCTGATGCAAACTTGTTCACCATTCGTGATACAGCAGTTGCTGTTCTTTTGGAAGGGAAATTTCAGTCTTTCTATACCGGGAGGGTTTCCAAAGCAGTGGCAGATTCATTAAATTCTTACGGAGTTCCTTTTATAAATAGATCTGAACAAGACGGAAAAATGATCGTTGTAGCTGATGGCGATATTGCAGTAAATGAAATTAGTCCGCAACAAGGCCCCATGCCGATGGGACATAATTTTTATACTGGTCATACTTTTGCAAACAAGGATTTTTTTCTTAATTCAATTGAATATCTTGTTAACCCATCAGATATTTTAGAAACAAGAGCAAAAGATTATACGCTTAGATTATTAGACCCTATAAAAGTAAAAGAAGGAAAAACTCTTTGGCAATTTATCAATATTGCGACACCAATATTATTGGTCATTCTTTTTGGATTTATCTATCAGCAAATAAGAAAAAGAAAATATTCCACCTGATCGGTTATTTTCCCTCACTTTCGTTTCAGTTATCTTTGTTTTTCTTAAAAAGGCATAATGACTTCAGAGCAGGCTACTTATTTAGTATTTGGAATTATTCTGATTTTGGCACTCATCTTCGATCTTGGATTAATTAGCAAAAAAAATCAAACAGTTACTATCAGGCAGGCATTGTTACAAACTTTTTTTTGGGTAGCACTTGCCCTTGCATTTTTTATTTTTATCTGGGTAAAAAGAGGACAACAAACCGCTTTGGAATATATCAGCGGTTACCTGATGGAGTGGAGTCTAAGCATTGATAATATTTTTGTATTCATTCTTATTTTCACTTCCTTCAAGGTGAAAGAAAAATACTTTGGAAGAGTATTACTGATCGGGATTCTAATGGCTATTTTTTTCCGGGTGATTTTTATTACAGCCGGTGTTGCGCTGGTCCATAAGTTTGAATGGGTGCTTCTGTTCTTTGGTGCCTTTCTTGTCTATACCGGTTATAAAATGTTTACAGCGAGCGATGATGAGGAATTTGATCCACATGACACCAAAGTATATAAGTTTATAAAAAAATTCCTGCCGCTGATCCCTGGCGATCATCATGGAAAATATATTCTAAGAGATGAGAACGGTAAAAGGCGCTACACAGTACTTTTTGTGGTAGTACTTATGCTTGCAGCCATCGATCTGCTGTTTGCATTAGATTCCATTCCTGCGATCATGGGAATAGTTGATAATTCACCAGCTCACAGGGCGGATGCAAAACTCGTAATTTATACCTCAAATATTTTTGCAGTGCTGGGCTTACGTTCATTGTTCTTTCTGTTACGCAGTGCTGTTAGTAAATTCGATTATTTGCAACAAGGTATTGCGATTGTTCTTGCCTTTATTGGATTAAAAATGCTGGCAGCGCATTGGATAGACGAATGGATAGATAAAACAACACAGGTTTTTATTTCCCTTGGCATAATTATGGTTTGTCTTTCCGGGTCGATCGCCTATTCTATTTTTATGCAAAAAAAAGGAATTCCTCCTGAGCGGAAACACCACAAATCATAAGTTTACAATTTAATTTTTGTGAGTTATTTTATCAGTCATATTGTAAAAACGCTGAATGCCCAAGCAAGAATTGTTACTGACAATTCAATTGATTACATTTTTTTTGATAGTCGAAAAATTTTCTCTCCGGGTACATCTTTATTCATTGCATTAAAAGGCCCCCGAAGAAACGGCCACAATTTTATAACTGAACTTTACAAACAAGGTGTAAGAAATTTTATTGTTTGCGAAGAAGTGAAACAAGAGGATATTCCAGAAGCAAACATATTATCCGTTCAAGATGCATTTAAAGCTTTGCAGCAATTAGCCGCATTTCACCGTAAACAATTTGATATGCCGGTGATCGGGATAACAGGAAGCAATGGAAAAACAATTGTCAAAGAATGGCTTTATCAATTATTAAATGAGAATTTCAATATTGTTCGCAGCCCCAAAAGTTATAATTCCCAGATCGGTGTTCCTTTAAGTGTATGGGAAATGAACAAGCAACATACACTTGGAATATTTGAAGCAGGTATTTCTCAGCCAGGCGAAATGGAAAAATTAAATGAAATTATACAGCCCACCATTGGCATTCTTACAAATATTGGCGAAGCACATAATGAAGGATTTGAAAGCATGGATCAGAAAGTGGAAGAAAAGATAAAATTGTTTTCTAATGCAGAGCTTGTGATTTATTGCAGCGATGAATGGCTGGCAGATAAAGCTATTGTTTTAAAATACGAATCTGTTATCCGCAAATCCGGAAAGCATCCGTTCAGGATCTTTTCCTGGGGAAAAATACAAAAGGCCGATCTGCAGATACTTGAAATAAATAAGTCCCAAAATGATACGGAGATAATTGCGGCTTATAAAAATGCTGAAACGGCAATTCGAATTCCATTTACCGATGATGCTTCTATTCAAAATGCGATCACTTGCTGGTGTATAATGCTTCACTTCGGTATCAAGGAAACGGTGATAGCAAAGAGAATGAAACAGCTGCAACCCGTCAATATGAGGTTGGAGCTAAAAAAAGGAATTAATCATTGCACAGTGATTAATGACAGCTATAGCGCCGACCTGAATTCATTACATATAGCATTGGATTTTTTAAAGCAAATGGGAGGCACTGCAAAAAATACCGTTATCCTTTCAGATTTTTTTCAAACCGGTATGAATGATGAAGAGCTTTATGCAAGAATCGCAGATGATCTTGTTCAGCATAAAGTTGACAGGGTGATCGGTATTGGGTTAAACATTTCAAAAAATCTGAAATTTGAAAATGAAACAGCAACCTACACAATACAAAATGAATTTTATCCATCAACTGAAGACTTCATTTCACGATTTCGTTTTTCAGATTTCAAAGATGAAGTGATACTGGTAAAAGGGGCCCGTATATTTTGTTTTGAGCAAGTCATACAGTTGCTGGAATTAAAAGTTCACCAGACAGAGTTGGAGATCAACCTGAATGCGGTAGCTCATAATCTTCAACAATATCAAAAATTATTGCAACCTTCTACAAAGTTGATGGCAATGGTAAAAGCATTTGCTTATGGAAGCGGTGGTGCTGAAATTGCCAATACATTACAATATCATAAAGTTGATTACCTCGGCGTAGCTTATGCTGATGAAGGAACGGAATTGCGCAAAGCAGGCATAACATTACCAATGATGGTAATGAATGCCGAGAATGAAACTTTTGACACTCTTATAAATAACCGGCTCGAACCTGTAATTTTTTCTTTCTCTATGTTAAAGTCTTTGGATGGTTTTATAAAAAGAGAAGGAATAAAAAATTACCCGGTACACCTTGAAATAGAAACCGGCATGAATCGCCTGGGTTTTGCCGTTCAGGAAATGGATAAGTTATACAGGTTAATAAAGGCCACATCTTCCTTTAGAGTACAATCCGTTTTTTCTCATCTTGCAGCAAGCGAAGATCCGACGCAGGATGAATTTACTAACAGACAGTATGAACTGTTTTTAAACGCATGTTCTGTTTTAGAAAAAGGTATTGGATATAATTTTCTTCGTCATATTGCTAACTCTGCAGCCATACTTCGTCATCCGCAAATGCAACTTGATATGGTTCGCCTGGGTATTGGACTTTATGGAGTTGATAGTTCTTTCTCTGGCATACTTGATCTTGAGCCAGCGGCAACTTTAAAATCTACTGTTGCTCAAATAAGAAATTTGAAAGCCGGCGAAACGGTTGGATATAACCGTAAAGGAATTATTGAAAAAGATGCCATGATCGCAACAGTGAGTATTGGTTATGCTGATGGCTTTAGCCGGAGACTTGGAAACGGAGTCGGAAAAGTTTGGATAAAAAAACAACTGGCCCCTGTTATTGGCACAGTTTGCATGGATATGGTGATGGTGGATGTATCTGGTATACCCGGTGTAAGACAAGGTGATGAAGTAATAATCTTTGGCAAAGAAATTCCTATACAAGAGTTGGCTAATTGGGCAGGCACTATTCCTTATGAGATAATGACCGGCATTTCGGAAAGAGTGAAGAGAGTTTATTATGAAGAATAGCTACTTGCGGCTTGCTTCTCGCTTCTCGCAAGGAAAATGCTTTGGATCTATTTTTATAATCATAAAACTTAGTGTATGAGAAATTTTAAGGAACTCCGCATATGGCAAAAAGGAATGTATATTGCCGTGAATTGCTTCAAAATAACCGAAGATTTTCCAAAGGAAGAGAAATTTGGACTGAGTTTAAAAATCACAAGGGCAAGCGTTTCCATACCTTCAAATATAGCTGAAGGAAGCAGCCGTAGTAGCGAAAAAGACTATGGAAGGTTTATTGAAATCTCTCTTGGATCTTCTTATGAATTAGAAACTCAACTTTTACTTGCCCAAAGATTAAGTTATGGGAAACCGGATCTTTTGAATCAGACAATTGTTGATGTAAACGATGAACAAAAAATGCTGATGGGTTTTGGTAATAAGCTTAAGAAATAGTTATTCTTTTCCATGTTCAGAAGACAAGAAGCGGATAGCGAATAGCGAGTAGCTTTCTTCTTATATTTGCCCACTAAATCCTTATTGGTGAAACTCAAGCATGTAATCTTCATTATTGCCATAATAATAATCATAGATCAGGTTTTAAAAATTTGGATCAAAACTAATTTTCATTTTGGTGAGGCTAATGAAATTACACCATGGTTCCATTTGCATTTTATTGAAAATCCCGGTATGGCCTGGGGTTGGAAATTTGGAAATGAAACTGGTAAAATTGTTCTAACTCTTTTCCGGCTTGCAGCAGTTATTTTCGGTACCTGGTATCTGGGCAGAATTGTAAAAAATCATTATCACAAAGGATTTATTGTTTGCGCCTCGCTTATCTATGCAGGTGCTCTGGGCAATCTTATTGACAGTATGTTTTACGGAATGATATTCGATAAAGGTTATGTTTTTGTTCCCGCAATAAAAGACTATCAGTCATATTCAGGGATTGCTTCTCTTTCCACTCATGGTTATTCATCTTTTTTGCATGGCTGCGTAGTTGATATGCTCTACTTCCCCATTTTTGATGCTACCCTCCCGAAATGGTTTCCATTCTGGGGCGGCGAACAGTTTGAATTCTTTAGCCCAATTTTCAATATTGCAGACGCGTCGATCTCCGTGGGTGTCATAACTCTTTTGCTATTTCAAAAGCGATTTTTCAAAAGGAAAAAGATCCACGAAACCTTTGCTACAATTGAAACAAGTGCAGATATTAGTGATAAAGTGCAGGTGCAGTAAACCATTCTGCTTATTACAAGTCTCACCCATACAATGAAAAAAAAGCATTATTTTCATAATCCAAATATCACCTCATGAAGACTTTAACCAGAATCTTGTCCTTGTTGATCCTTACCTCGGTTATTTTCATGGCTTGCCAGAAAGAAACCAGCTTTGAACAGGGAAGTTCTACGGCCTCTGTTGGTTCACTTTCAGTTGATGCTTCCGGTAATTGCCTTGGAGCTGTTGTTTCCGGCACATATATAAAGGACACTGCTCAAGGACACTGCTCTAAAAGCTTCAAATTATATTGATGTTAGTGTAAAGGTTGATAGTGTTGGTACATACATAATCTCTTCAGATACGGTTAATGGATATTATTTTAAAGCAACTGGTACATTTACAGCTACCGGTACACAAACCGTTCGTCTCGTTGGTGGCGGAAAGCCACTAGTAACGGGAACAAATAGTTTTAGAGTAACATATGATGGTACGGTTTGCGATTTTAGTGTTGTAGTAACAGGTGCTACTTCACCTCCACCTGGCAGTGCCGTATTTACTATTAATTGCACAGGTGCTACACCTGCAGGCACCTATATGGCAGGTACAGCACTTGCTGCTGCAAACACAATAACACTTAATGTGACGGTTTCTACTATAGGCACGTGGAATGTAACAACATCACCAGCAGTTAATGGAATTACTTTTAGCGGAACAGGAACATTTGCAACGACAGGAGCACATACAATTGTTTTAACAGGAAGCGGCACTCCTACAGCTGCCGGGACGAATACTTTTACAGTAACTGGTGGAACTGGCACGTGTAATTTCACAATTACTGTTGTTCCGGCCGGCGGCAATGCAACATTTACTATAACCTGTACCGGTGCAGTGCCCGCGGGGACATATGTAGCGGGCACACCCCTCACTGCCGCCAATACAATTACTTTAAATGTGAATGTAACAGTGATTGGAAGCTGGAATGTAACAACATCACCGGCAGTAAACGGAATTACCTTTAGCGGAACAGGAACATTTGCAACGACAGGGGCAAATACAATTGTTTTAACAGGAAGCGGAACTCCGACTGCTGCAGGCACAAATACTTTTACAGTAACTGGCGGAACTAGTACTTGTACTTTTCAAACTACCACTACCGCTGTTGCGATTCCTGATTATTTTCCGCGCACTACATACAGTAACTGGAGTTACCAGTTTGATTTAGATCCTACTGATTCATTACTGGTATATGTCATTGCACCGACAAGAAACATAAATGGTAATACATACAATCTTTTCTTTTATAATGACGGGTCAGGCCCGGTTGATAGCTTTGGTTATTATAGAAGGTCGGGAGCAGATTATTTGGAATGGATAGATATGGGAGCTTATGTTGGGCTGGATGCTCCATATTGGATGGAATATACCTTCTTAAAAGATAACCTCACTACTGGTGGTACCTGGATATCATCACAATTTTCAGGACAAGTTACTCCACCAGCACCAAATCCACCTTTTACAGCTACTTTAAGATGGGAGTTTACGATAGTTCAAAAAGATGTACCCTTTACAGTAGGCTCGACAAATTATACGAATGTTATACAAGTCAAACAGGAATTAAAACAACAGACAGGAACAACCTGGACACTTGCAGCATGGTTTGATTGTTATTATGCAAGAGACAAAGGTCTTATCAAGCAAGATCTGTATGACAATACTAATACGAAAGTTTATGCCCAGGATGTAAGACGACTTGTGATCTATTAATTAGATCTTTTATGATATACAAAAGCCCCACTTGTGGGGCTTTTCTTTTATTGAAATTTTTTTATTCATAACTGGCAAACCAATCACTGTCTCTTTCTTCCACACTGTCCGTCTGAGTTTGCTTATTCAAATTTTGCATTAACATCGCTTCATCTTTTTTGGAATACGGATTGACCATTGGAAGGATCTTTAACCCATCCGCATACTTTTTTTTACCATGGGGTTTTGTATAAATATGCAGGTAAGATTTTTTTTCAGTATCCGATCCTTTTATGACCTTGAGTGGATAAGCCGAAAAATAAAAATTAGGTTGGCCTGGCGTTTTCATAGTGGGCGGGTTTTTAATTGAGAGTTTCATAGCATTATTGGAAACGTCAAATTATAAATTTTATGGTGCGGCGCATAGGTAAATTTTAAATAAAAAGCGGGGAGTTTTACCCCGCCTGTTCAAGTAAGTTTTCTAGTTATTCTCTTAATTGAGTTTCCCGACCATATTTCCAGGTTTCACCCACTCATCAAACTGTTCCGGAGTTACATAACCGAGTTTTACGGCCATTTCTTTTAAAGTTGTTCCTTCTTTATGTGCTTTCTGTGCAATCTCTGCCGCTTTATAATAGCCTATTTTAGTATTCAACGCTGTCACCAACATCAAACTATTATCAACATGTTTTTTAATATTCGCCTCAATGGGTTCAAGACCTACTGCACATTTATCATTAAAAGAAACACATCCATCACCGATCAATCTTGCACTATGGAGGAAATTATAGATCATCACCGGTTTGAAAACATTTAATTCGAAATGACCGGTGGCACCACCAATATTAATTGCCACATCATTACCTAACACTTGTGCAACGATCATTGTCAACGCTTCGCATTGTGTTGGATTCACTTTTCCTGGCATAATAGACGAGCCTGGTTCATTATCGGGAATATGTATTTCACCGATCCCGCTGCGCGGGCCAGAAGAAAGCATACGGATATCATTTGCAATTTTCATTAAGCTCACCGCGACAGTTTTTAATGCGCCGTGTGCTTCCACGATCGCATCATGTGCAGCCAATGCTTCAAATTTATTTTCAGCAGTTACAAATGGTAAGCCGGTAAGTTTTGCAATATACTTTGCAACATTCTCTGAATAATTATCCGGTGTATTTATGCCAGTGCCTACTGCTGTTCCACCTAAAGCCAGTTCACTTAAATGTGCTAACGTATTTTTAATTGCTTTTAGTCCATGATCTAATTGAGAAACATATCCACTGAATTCCTGTCCAACTGTAAGTGGAGTGGCATCCATAAAATGCGTACGGCCGATCTTCACCACTTTCATGAATTGCCTACTTTTTTCTGCCAGGGTATTTCTTAGCTTTTCAATTCCCGGGATCGTTGTTTCAATTAAAATCTTATAAGCTGCTATATGCATCGCAGTCGGGAAAGTATCATTTGAAGATTGCGATTTATTTACATCATCATTCGGATGTAAAAATTTTTCTTTATCAGAAAGGTTTCCTCCATTGATCACATGACCACGGTAAGCTACAACTTCGTTTACATTCATATTACTTTGCGTGCCGCTTCCTGTTTGCCAAACAACCAATGGAAAATATGCATCAAGCTTTCCTTCTAATATTTCATCACAAACTTTTCCAATGAGGTCAGATTTTTCTTTTGGTAAAACGCCAGCTTCAAGATTAGTAATAGCGGCTGCCTTTTTTAAATAGGCGAAAGCTTTTATGATCTCTTTAGGCATTCGATTAATATCCTGTGCGATCTTAAAATTATCAATACTTCGTTGTGTTTGCGCCCCGTAATACGCATCGACCGGAACCTTTACCTCTCCCATTGTATCTTTTTCTATCCTGTAATCCATAAAAGTTTGTTTGATTTTAAAATATCGCCGCAAAGGTAAGTCAATGCGGCAAACGGTTGCGCCAATTTTAGATTGGTTGATTCCAATGCTTTACTTTTAGCGCCAAATCTCTCCATCGTTACATGAAAAATTTTAGTGCATTTTGGCTGCTGTGTTTCGCTATGAATTTATCAGCACAAACTTATCAGCCCAATTGGGAATCGCTTGATAAACGTCCAACACCACAATGGTTCAAGGATTCAAAGTTTGGGATCTTTATTCATTGGGGTGTTTATTCAGTACCTGGCTGGAGTACTAAAGGAAGTTATGCAGAATGGTATCAGCAAGGTTTACAAACAACAGATACAGCAAGACAGA
>VBAS01000183.1 GCA_005882975.1 Bacteroidota bacterium
TTCATTAGTATTCAATGTCGTACTCAAAATAAGCAGCGCTTTCAAAAAAATCATCAAGTGTTCCTTCCACTGTAACCTTCTTTTTATCGTCAGAAAGTTTTACTCCTTTGCTTTCTGCTTTTTTTGCAGGTTTAGGAAGATTAATAATTGTTTTCATGTTTATCGGCATTCCTAATTGGGCCATTTCCTGTAAAGATTTCAATGATTTATCATCTTCAACATGTGCATATTTTTCTTTATTAAGTTTGCGGGTAAATTTGCCTTTTTCAAAAACTGATGTATAATACTCATCAATGTTTGAGCCCATGCCCTCAGTTGGTTCATCATCATCATCTTTTCCAAGCAATGATTCATTTTTACTCCCCTTCTCACCCATGATCTTTTGCATAATATCGTCAATGATATTTTGTTTCGCCTTTTTTAAGATATCCTGAATGCCTGCGATCTCGGAAGTTTTTGAAAAAGGAAATGTGAATTCGAATTTCATTTTTTCATCGCTTGCATCCATTTGGATATTTAGAGTGCCGGTTGCAGCTATTTTTTTTTCCGCAGCATTTAAATTTTTCAGACTGTCCTGAATGTCTTTTAGATGAATAACAGTATCCATTTTCAATTTATCCAGATCTTTCATTTCGTCATTTCCGCTGCCCATAGTTTTTGCAAGACCCAGCAATTTTCCCATGTCCAGGCTATTGACAAATGTGCCGCTACCATTTTCATTAATTGTAACTTCCTCGAGAGTATCAAAACATCCCGAAAAAACAACCAGCACAACAAGACCAGCGATCCAACTAATTTTTTTCATAAATAAAATTTGACTTGATGAGTGCAAAGAAACATGTTTTACTGTTATGTATTGTTTACGCTGCAATTATTTTAAATACCATCTCTTTTAAAAGTGATGCGTCTTCGGTACCAATATCTGAAACGCCTACCGATCTTAAATTATACTGATGCAGTAATAAAATAGCTTTCTCTACTTGCGGAAAGCTATAAGTTTTTGCAGCCTTTAAATAGTCTTTTACAAAAAAGGGGTTTATACCAGTGGACGCTGCGACGGTTTTCTCATCACGACTGTTCAATCCGTATATCATATATAACTTACTAAAAAATGAATATAGTGATGGAAGTATCAGTTGAATGGGGGCAGCCTTTGGATTTGCTTCAAAATACTGAACGATACGAACACATCCTGAAAGATCTTTGTTGGCCAAAGCATTTTGAAATTCAAAAACATTGAACTCTTTACTTATTCCAATAAACTCTTCTATATCGTCCTCATTGATCGTTTTTCGTTTACCGAGATTAACCAATATTTTCTCTATTTCATTTTCGATCCTGTTCAGATCATTGCCAATATGATCAACCAAAAGCATTAAAGCTTTTCTTGAAATTTCATATCCATGTTCATGCACGATCTCTTCAGTCCATTGCGGAAGCTGATTTTCATAAATTTTTTTCGTTGAAAGCAGAACACCTCGTTCTTTTAAAAGTTTTGCAAATTTTGTTCGGCCATCAATTTTCTTTTCTTTATACGATACGACAAGAATGGTAGAGTTCAACGGGTTTTCTATATATGACTCCAGTTTTTCAATGTCCCGCATTTGTTGTCCCTCTTTTAATAATACTACCTGTCGTTCGGAAAACATCGGATAACGACGGCATGCATTTATTACGTCAGGCCAGGCTGCATCCTTACCGTAAAAGACCGTGAGATTAAAACCAGTCTCTGATTCACTTAGGATGTTATTTTCGGCATAATGCATAACCTTGTCAATAAAGTATTCTTCTTCGCCTTCCAACCAGTAAAAAGGCTTAAAAACTTTTTTTTTCCACTCGTTAATTATCTTTTCATGCGACATAAGGCGCTAAATTACAAGGATTCACAAAGAGAAACACGAATATTTGTTGACATTGGCTGTTTATTTTTTTTCCTTTTTTGGCATGGTTTTTCTTTAATGACGTGTGAAATAAAATTGCGATCCTGTTAATAACTTAATCTTCTTATTTTAAGCGAATCCAATTATTTTGAAACTGTAAAATTCAAATAAAAATGACAAACACAAATTATCCATCTGCTTCGACTACAACAACGCCGCAGAGGAACAGCAACTCAAAAAACATAGTAATCGGTCTGTTAGCGGTCGCCCTGCTTGGGTCATGGGCCTATTTTCTAATGAAAATAAACAGATCAGACAAGGACGTCCTCGCAAAAACTGAGGAAGGTGTTCATTACATGAGTCAACGTGATTCTTTAGAGAATCTTTACAAGTTCACTCTTGATAAGTATGACTCAGTTACCGTTGCTAATAATGACCTTTCTGGTAAATTAACCGGTAAACAAGGTGAGATCACCAAATTGAAAGTTGAGATCAACAGCATTTTGAAAAAGAAAAATGCTACCTCTTCAGAACTTGCAAGAGCAAAAACATTGATCGAAGAGCTAAATACACAGATCGAAACTCTGCAAGCTGAAAATGCACGACTCACCGGGGAAAATCAAACCTTAACAAATGAGAAGACCCAGCTTATTACTGAAAAAGATACTTTAACAGCAAACCTGGCTACAACACAGGCAGAAAAGAAAGTATTGGAAGAAACAGTTGACGTTGGTTCTACTTTCAGCGCAAGCAATATTGCTATCATTCCAGTAAACGAAAAGAATGGTGGTAAAGAAAAAGAAACAACTACCGCTAAAAAAGTTGACAAACTGGTTGTATCCTTTGATGTAGAAAACAGGATAGCAAAAAGCGGCCCTGCAGACATGTACATACTGGTAACGGCTCCTGACGGAAAAGTTATTTCAAAAGATGCTACTGGTGGCACATTTACAACAAGAGAAGAAGGTGATAAAACGTTCACTTCAAAACTTACAGTGCCTTATGAACAAGGAAAACGTCAGAACGTTCAGCTTCCATTGGTACAGGATAAATTCCAAACAGGTGATTACAAGATCCAGGTTTATCATAACGGATTTAAGATTGGTGAAGGTGTAAGAACTTTAAAGAAAGGTGGATTATTTAGCTAATCATATATAAAAATTTCAATCCAATATTCATTGTCCCCCGGATAATACCGGGGGACTTTCATTTTCACTACTGTCCGCCATTTTTCCACATTGTTTCTAACCCTGCGTATTGCTTTCAATAATTAATTAGCTTAACACAGAATGAGAGATAACAAATCCTTTCTTTTGGCCCTCCTTGCTGCTGGCCTTGTCGTTACCTGGGTTTATCATATCTATGATAAAAGCCAGTATTCAAATCATACAAGGGATGTTTTTGTAAAAGATTCCATCGCTGTGGCAGAAGCTGTTTCTGACTCCCTGAGAATATATTATACCCGTACACTTGATCAATTAGGAGATGAAAAATTGCAGATCGATTCTACGAATAGTTCATTAAAAGGAGAGTTAGGACAAAAAGTTACAGAGATAAATAAATTAAGATCGGAAATAGGTACTATTCTAAAAAGAAAAAATCTTACACAAGCTGATCTTACCGAAGCAAAAACAAAGATCGATGATCTGCAAATAAGGATCGACGATCTGAAGACAGAAAATACATCGCTTAACGATGAACGCACAAAACTAAATAGTGTTCTTGCGCAGCTAAATGGTGAAATGAATTCATTGCAGCTAAACATGCAGAAGGTAAGTGCCGAAAACAAAGAACTTACTCAAAAAATAAATGATGCTTCTGTTTTTATAGCATCAGAAATAAAGTTTGCAGCGGTAAGTGTAAAAGCTGATGAAAAAGAAACTGAGACGACACAACACAAGAAGGCGAATAAATTTGTTACTTCTTTCACTGTGCAGAATAATATACTAGATCTTGAAAGTGCAGAAGTTGTTGTTGTTGTTACAGATCCTTCCGGCAAATCGCTTAACACCGAGGTATGGGACGCAGGCAGTTTTGAAACAAAGACGGACGGAAGAAAAATCTATACACGAAAGGTAAAATTTGAATACAATAAAGGTGAAGCCAAACACCTGATCTTTTCCCTGGAGCCAGATAGTTTTGAAAAAGGAACGTATAAAATAAGCCTCTATCACAATGGTATCCGTATTGGTGAATCAAGTTGGAAACTTAGTTGAATTCATTTTACAAAAGAAATCCCCCGATAATAATATCGGGGGATTTCTTTTGATTATTATTTTTCTAATGTTACAAGTATAGTCCACCTACATAAGGACTACCATAGCCCGTTCTAGCATAGTGATTGAGTATATTACTACCACCAATACGGATCACACTTTTACCTTTCGGCATTCTATAGCTCACCTGTGCATCAACCGTCCAAAAAGCAGGTAAAGTGCCAGCAACAAACGTGCCTTCATAATGATTTACATCCTGCCATTTTGAGATAATGTTGAATCCAATATTTTTATAAAGGTTGTCATTTCTCAAACTTAAGTTAGCACGGTATTTTGGCGCATTGAAGTAACTTACAAAACCTGCCGGCACATCTTTTAGTTTATCAGAAAATAAGTTAGCACCAGCAACATAACCGTGCATTAGTTGATATTCAAGACCGATGCCCCAGCCCATTGCTTTTACTGCTTCAGGACTATTTTGAATATAGGCATAGTTTGCTGAAGCAAGTGGATTAAGTGCATTTGTTGGCGTTGATGCTTTAACCACTGCCACCCTTGCGAAGAAATCCTGGTAATGGCTGTAGTAACCATATACATCAATAAATAATTTTTTGTTTATGATTCCCTTATAACCGACCTCACCGGATGAAACGCTTTCAGGTTTTACATCCCCGAAAGTAGAAGCTTGTAACAAAGCAGGGTTAAATGCGCTTCTTGCTGCTGTAACTGATTCAGCAGTATAGGTACCCGTATTCAAACCATAGCGAGTAACAAATTCCGGCAGTGCTCCAACTAAGGTTACAGATCCTGTATTGAGATCAATGTATTGATCCTGGTTAGTTGGAAAACGATAAGCTGTTTGAAATGATAACCGGATATTATTATCTTTTGCAACACGCATTACTGCTGTCACTCTTGGTGTCCAACGGCCATCAAAATTAGTTTGATTATCATATCGGATAGCTCCTGTAAGAGTGAGGAAATCATCAAATAATTTCTTTCTTAATTGTATGTAACCACCCTTCTCACTGATCTTGATTGGGCCCGCAGTATCTGCAAATATGGTTCCCTGTGAATTCATTACCCATTGTTTCCATTGCAATCCTGCCAGCACTTCTATTTTATCTGAAAAACCAAAAGCATCAGAAACATTTAGTTGTCCCTCTGCCGCCCACAGATCCGACTTGTCAAGAAATTTCGCACCCCCCTGTCCTATTGGTGTTGACCTGATCGCTTGTTTTGAATTATCAAAAGTTGTAGTTCCAGGTAACGGCATTCCAGCATCACCAATTGATCTTGCAAATTGATGAGCATTAAGATCACTTGGAGTTTGTCCTGTATTATATACATTGTTTTTGTAATTAAAATAAGCAAAAGTGTATTCAGGATACCATCCAGTGCCATCAGCACGTACACTTGGTTTAAATGCTTCCTGCATTAAACGACCAAGGGCTGTTGCCTGGTAAGCTTCTCCGGAATTTTCTTGTGTAGTGTAGCCACGAACAAACCAGTTCTTATGACGCACCTCAAGTTTATGCTGAGCCATTTTGAAATTGCGAAGAGAATAACGATCAGCACCCGTATAAACTGTTGTTCCGGTACCCCAGTATGTATTCCACGAGGCTTCAATACCAGGAGTTATTTTATAATGCAAGCCAGCGGTAAATTTAAAATTCATTGCTCCATAATCAACAAGATCTCTTTCATTATACCCCGATCTTGAAACGCTGGTTGTTTGTGGCAACCAATTATTACGAAGGCCCCAGTAAAGCGGATCATAAAGTGCAAGAGTTGGTTGTAATGCCGCAGGATACGCTCCATAAACAGCATTTCGCTGAGCTTGTGTTGCTCCGGCTGGAATCTGCGCATCCAGGTTATTTTTAATATTTGGTATAGCTCCTCCTGAAGCAGCCGCAACGCCAGCAATAATTCCTTGTTGAATTGAATTGGAAACAAGAAATAAATTGGCAGAGGTTTCATCTCCATAAACATTTACTCCATCATAATTAGGATCATTAGTGCGGTTACCTCCCGGTTTGATCTTACTATTCGTACTTGTTCTTGCAACATCATCATAATCGTTAGCCTGCCAATCCTGTGCACTCATAATTTGCCCGGTAAGTTTTATCGCAAACTTATTATTGAATGCTTTTGCCCAGCGCATTGACCAATCATAAAAAGGAGCAGGTTTTCTTTGCGAACCATCAACATGATTGATTCCTTGTTTTAGATTAAAACTTAATCCCTGGTATTTAAATGGATTCTTGCTATTAATAAGTAAAGTGCCGTTCATACCGCCGGAACCATACAAGGCAGAAGATGCACCTGATAATAGTTCCATATTTTCAACATCGGGCTCTGTAAGACCTACAATATTACCAACAGAAAAATTTAAACCTGGTGCCTGGTTATCCATACCATCTATTAATTGATTGAACCTGTTATTACCACTTGCAACAAATCCACGTGTAGTAACAGTTCTGAACGATATACTGGCAGTATGCATGTCCACTCCTTTCAGGTTAGCTAACGCCTCATAATAGTTAGGAACTGCAGCATTCCGAAGAGCAGAGCTGCTCAATCTTTCAATAGTTACAGGAGCATCAATAATTCGTTGCGGAGTACGGTTAGCGGCTACAACAACTTCTTGTCCCAAAGTAGAAACAGATACAAGGTCAATTTCAAGAGCAGATGATGTATTGCTGACCTCTAATTCTTTTGGTTCAAATCCAACAGAACTAAACACTAAGGTCACCGGCAATTTTGCTGAAGTGGAAAAAGAAAAGGCACCTTTATCATCAGTATAAGTGCCAGTTGAGGTTCCTTTAACCACGATCGAAACGGCAGGAACTCCTTCTTTTGACGTGGAATTGCGGACAGTTCCGCTGATGGTTACGGTTTGCGCAAAGGCTTGAATAGAAAATAATGCAGTAATCAGGCAAGCAGCCGTAAAGCGCAGGCTTTTACTCATATTAGATAATTTTGGTTTAAGAAAATTGTGATGGAAAAGTAAGAATAGTAATTTGTATGTAAAAATCTAATTTTTAGACACTAAGGATAAATTGTTGAAATCTTAAATGGCCTGTTATAGGACAAATTTTTATCACCTGTTTACTTTCGGGCATGACTAAATTTAACTTTCCGGATCAGACAAATTTTTACAAAGGAAAAGTAAGAGATGTTTATTTTATAGCCGATGATCGGCTGGTAATGGTCGCTTCTGATCGTATCTCTGCATTTGATGTTATCCTGCCCCGTCCTATTCCCTTCAAAGGCCAGGTGCTTAATCAAATTGCAGCTTATATGCTTAGTGAAACAAAAGATGTTTGTAAGAATTGGCTGATCGATATACCTGCTCCGAATGTTTCTATCGGAAAAAAATGTGATCCATTTAAAATCGAAATGGTTGTTCGTGGTAACCTTGTTGGTCATGCGTGGAGAACTTATAGTTCAGGCAAGAGAATTTTATGTGGTGCCACAATGCCTGATGGGTTAAAAGAAAATGATTTTTTTCCAGAACCAATTATCACTCCTTCTACAAAAGCTGATGCTGGTCATGATGAAGATATTTCACCAGATGAAATAATTGAAAAAGGATTAGCTACAAGAGATGAATGGACAATGCTCAGCCAATATGCATTTCATCTTTTTGAAAAAGGAAAAGCCATCGCTGCAAAAAGAGGATTGATACTCGCAGATACGAAATATGAGTTTGGAAAATTAGGTGATGAAATTTATTTAATGGATGAAGTGCATACACCAGATTCCTCCCGTTATTTTTATGCAGATGGTTTTGAAGAAAGACAGGAAAGGGGTGAACGACAAAAACAATTAAGTAAAGAATTTGTAAGAGAATGGCTGATCGCTAATAACTTTATGGGGAAAGAAGGGCAAATAGTTCCTGAAATGAGCGATGAATGGGTAAATACAATTTCAAAACGATATATTGAGCTCTATGAAAAAGTGATCGGGAAAAAATTTCTTCCGGAAAAATTAAGCGATGACGAAACTTACAATCGGATCATTTCATCGTTAAATAAATATTCCACTTAAAAAATTACATTATGTCACCTGATTCAATTTTTCAGATCTGCAGCACAATTGCGATGGCGGGCTGGATAGTCTTACTTATTATAAGTCCTTTCTGGAGTGGTTTTGATAAATTTCTTATTGGTATCATCATTACATTATTCACTATTATTTATGCATGGCTTATTTTCCAGGTATTTGGTCCGGGAGATTTTGAAAAGTTTGGTTCATTGAATGGTGTCATGGAGTTATTTACTGACAAAACTGCTGTTACAGCTGGTTGGATACACTATCTCGCTTTTGATCTCCTTACCGGTATTTGGATAAAAAAGAATGCACTGAAATACAACATCCATCACCTGGTCCTGATACCTTGTCTCCTTCTTACTTTCATGCTGGGACCGATAGGATTGTTATTGTATTTGCTAATAAGATCAATAAAAACAAAACAATATTTCGCTGCTAATTATTAAATCAGTTATATGAATTTCTTCATTGAATTAAAAAGGAGAAATGCATTGTTGTTTTGGTTTGGTTTATTCAACCTTACTGTGGCAATCGTTTGCTTGTTATTAATGCCATTTGAGGAGACACAAATTCTCGGAGTAAACAAGTGGCTAAAACCTTTCAAATTTTATTCTTCTGTTGGTATCATGGTTCTTACGATGGGCTGGTTGTTGTATTATCTCAACAATACGAAAAAAGTAAGAACCTATTCCTGGTTGATCGTAATAACAATGTTTTTTGAAAATGGGCTAATAATATTACAGGCTATAAGAAATACAACCTCACATTTTAATATCACATCAACTATCAATGGCATCATATTTAACCTGATGGGAATGTTTATCCTTGTATTTACAATTACTATAATATTGGTCTGCATTTCTTTTTTTAAACAAAAAC
>VBAS01000454.1:0-399 GCA_005882975.1 Bacteroidota bacterium
AAGCAAGTCGCCGATTTTCACATTGGTTAATTTTCCATTTTCCATCCGTGTTGCTTTATCCGCGTATGCAGGACCAATGCCGTTTTTTGTTGTGCCAATTCCTTTCGTTGTATGAATATCAACTAAAATATGATGCGGTTGCACAAGCGATGCCTGGTCAGAAATATACAATCTGTTTTTTAAAGTTATCCCAAGTTTTTCCACTGCCTGAATTTCTTCAAGTGTTTTTTTTAAATTCACAACACAACCGGAACCGATATATAAAATTTTGTCAGGATAAAAAATTCCGGAAGGAATTTGATGCAAGGCAATTTTTCCGTGATCTGTTTCTATGGTATGTCCCGCGTTCGCGCCGCCGTTGAATCTGGCGATAATGTCGTAATTGTTTGCAATAAGATC
>VBAS01000454.1:455-990 GCA_005882975.1 Bacteroidota bacterium
CAAATGATTATAGATGGCTTACGAAAGAAGTGCAAGGGAGAGTTATGCTGCTTGGAGATTTACTTTCATTCTACGAAGTTGCGAAGGTCGTTTTTGAGTTTGCTGGGGTATATTGTTTTCAGAAAATTTTTCAAGAGTCACTTTATGTATTGGTCTCTCGCTTTTGAAGTCATTCCTAGGAGTTATAGCAAAGTTTTTCTGGAGTATTATTGGATTTGCTTTTTGAATATCTTGCTTTATTTCATAGAATGCGTTTCTATTTGCGCTTTGTTCTCTAGGGAGACTAATTTGATTAAATTTTTTAGTAAAGTCGGCATTTATTCCTTTTGCTGTTACAGCAAGTGGTTCATTTCTCTGTGGTTTTTCTTTCTTCAAGTTCTCATTGACATATCTTAGTAACCCAGCGATTATTCCCTGTTGGTGAGTAATGCGAGTAAAAGAAAAAGTGTTTCTTGATCTGCCTTCTGCTGTTCGTCCCATAGTCCTGGTATTATACACCGTTTTCTTTATTTGTAAAGAAGCAAATCAATGCTAC
>VBAS01000454.1:1059-3201 GCA_005882975.1 Bacteroidota bacterium
TCTGATTCAACAATTTGTTCCCCTGAAAAAAATGGGACGGCATTTTAAGGCGAATTGTCCGTTTCATGGAGAAAAAACGCCATCATTTGTTGTGTCTCCGGAACGGCAAATCTGGAAATGTTTTGGGTGTCAAAAAGGCGGGGATGCATACACATTTCTCATGGAATATGAACGAATGGAATTTCCGGAAGCATTGCGGATTTTAGCAGAAAAGGCAGGAGTGCAGTTAGTGCAAAAAGGTTTTGATACCAATGCAGCGTCAAAAAAAGAAACAATATATAAACTCAATGCATTCGCAGCAGAATTCTATCACTATATTCTTACCAGACTTCCGGCAGGAAAAAATGCATTGCACTATCTTAATGAAAGCCGGCGGATCAAACCTCAAACAATTGAAACATATAAATTGGGATTTGCTCCTTTATCTGGAAATGCGTTAGTGCAGTATCTGATAAAGAAAAAGAAAATAAAATCAGAAGATATTCTGGAAGCAGGGCTCGCAAGTACCNGAGCGGGAATATTGTTGATTTTTTTCAGGGACGGGTGATTTTTCCATTGCATGATCACCGGGGAAATATTATTGGATTTTCCGGTCGTATCATGGACGCCAATGCAAAAACTGCCAAGTACATCAATACGCGGGAAACTCTGGTGTATCACAAAGGCAGTGTGTTTTTTGGTTTGGATAGCAGTAAAGAAGCGATTAAAAAAAATAATAAAGCGATTATTATGGAAGGGGAATTGGATGTGATCGCCGCATTTCAAGAAGGAGTAACGAATACCGTTGCGATTAAAGGAACAGCGCTTACCGAAGAACAAGTGAATTTACTTTCCCGTTTTACAACCAATATCGCATTATGTCTGGATGGAGACAGCGCAGGACAGGAAGCAATGAAACGAAGTCTCGCTGTTATTGAAAAAAAAGGACTCACCACTACTGCAATTGTTTTACCAAACGGGAAAGATCCTGATGAAGCCATCAAAACAGATCCAGTTATTTTTAAAAAAGCAGTAGAACACGATATTCCTGTTTATGATGTGTTGCTTGATATACTTGTGAAAAAATATTCTGTCAATACTGCCCAGGGTAAAAAAAACATTGGCGATGAATTTCTACCGTTTCTTTCTTATATTTCCAATGAGATTATTAAAGAACATTATCTCCGGTTACTTTCCAAATCAATTGATGTGTCGCCGGAAGTGTTGCTAAAAGAAATGGAAAGATTGCAGAAAAAAGAAATTATTACACAGGAAGTTTTTGTTCCAAAATATCAAGAGCGTTCACGGGAAGAAGTGATGGAAGAATATCTGGTTTCACTTGTTGTTCAATATCAAAATCCACACGTGCTTCTTGCAGAGATAAAAAATATGATTACCGATTATCCCTGGATTACACCATCATTGCAAAAAATTTTTACTAATCTTGACTTGTTTTTTGCAAGAGAAACATTATTTTCCACGAAAGCCTTTTTAGCATTTTTGCCACAGGAACTTGTTCAATCATTCGACGCGTGTTATTTGCTGAGTATTCCCGCATTTCAAAACAACGAAGCATACATACAGGAAGTAAAAAAAGTTGCGAATGATTTGTATGTGTTAGGACTTAAAAGGCAAATGAAACACATTACTGAACAGATTCATCAATACGAAAAAGAAAGTAATGAGGAAAAAATGATGGACTTACAGCAACAATTAACGCCATTATTAGAAAAACTGGTAAAAAGAGGAGTGAAGTAAAAAGATTTCCTTGTCAGAGGATGTAGTTCTCTTTTAAGCCTATATCTGTTACAATAGATATGTATGAAACAAAAGCCTGCAATTCTTACAGATGTTGTTGATTCAGCAAAAAAGCGCGGCTACATAACCCAGGAAGAAATTCTTAGTATTTTTTCCAAACCCGAAGAACATATTGAAGATTTGGATCAGTTGTATAGTAAACTTTTGCATCTGGATGTTGATGTGTTTGAAACCATGGATCAAGAGCAGGATCAACGCAAGCCAATCGAAGTTCTGGAAAAAGAATTGGAAGCGCTTACTGTTTTGACAGAAGGAACAATTTCTGATCCGGTCAGAATGTATTTGAAAGAAATTGGACGGATTCCGCTTTTAACTTTTGAACAGGAAATTGATTTAGCAAAAAAA
>VBAS01000184.1:0-20888 GCA_005882975.1 Bacteroidota bacterium
ATCCTTTTTTTAACCAACATCATTACTATCGGGATAAACATAGGAACATACACTGCAAACAAAACATTTGTGAAATAAGCGATCACCAACATTAAAAGAAACATACTGGGAACTAATAAGGACCTCATTTTTGCCAACGCCGCTACTTCAGGATCTAATGGAGGTTCTGCAACCTTGTTAGCAGGATTCGCTATATATATCCACATAAAATAATTAATAAAACCTGCAATAGAATAATTTAATACATAAAATGTCATAGGCACTTTTAATTGCTGCTTTACTAATTCCTTTCCTGCATATTCACTATAGAAACCAGTGCTGAAAGGCATCAGTGCAATAAAGAAAAGAAAAAGAAGATTTAGCATTAAAAGCTTTCGTGTATAACTGGTTACAAAACCAAACATACGATGATGCACCGACCAGTAAATACCGATCAGCATGAAGCTAATAAAAAAACCACTGAATTTTGGAATGAGATGCCCCAATGCATTTGCCAATTGCCCATCAGTAACTTTTTCATGATCCAGTTCCGGGATCTTTATTTCAATAACAAGTAATGTAATAGCAATAGCAAAAACCGCATCACTGAAAAAGATCATTCTTTCCAGCTGAAACTCTTTCCGGAGTTCGTTGTGAAGTTTATTACTCATGAAGCACTAGCGTTTAAAAACAACGGTAAGTTAATTTTCTTTTCTTAACCGACCTTCGCTTTTCTCCAGCTTATAAGCTTCATAGCATTTTTTAATGTAGTATTGAAAATCATAATCACCTACGTACATGCAGATCTCATAAGATGGCCGGTAACGCAGCATAAAACTATCTCTTGCATCACCGATCAATCCTGTTAATCGAAGTACCAGTGCTTTATTAAAACGATGGTCAATGAATTTCTCTCTTTCTTCCGCTAATAATCTTTCTCTGAAAGCCTCATTGCTTTTATTTTTTCTGAATTGGAACATGTGGATGATCGCATCAAGATCAAAACCTGCAGCAGAACCAAGCTCCCCGCTCGACATTCCTTCAAGTCTTGGTTTTTGCCAGTCAAAAGCTTTGGCATAGTCAATACGATTTTGAATTGAATCCATTTTATAATTGCGCGGCTTCACGATCACTTCCTTTAGAACAGGTACATTGATATGAATAGCAATATCAAAATGGGAGGCATCCGGGATCTTTGCAACAAGATATTTAATAGTGGGCTTATTTAAATAGCTGAACCAAACCGAATCTGTTTCGTTAACATCTATTTCATAATGGCCATATAGATCTGTGGCAGTTCCTTTACCTGAAGAAGTTAAAACACTTACAGAAATGACCGGGTAAGTTTTTGTACTGTCATAAACAGTGCCGCGTAATTTAAATGACTGGGCACCGGCTTTCGATGCAAAAAAGCAACAGGTTATAATTATGATATAGACTGAAAATTTTCTCAAGCATGGCAAGTAACAAAAGAAATTGCAAATAGTAATCTAAAGTGTGGCCAGTAATGAAACGGCAGCGGGAAAATGCCTGTGTTCGAGCACCTGCACTTTTTTTGCCAGCGTTTCAGGAGTATCATCATCTGAAACCAGGCAGGTTGCCTGTAAAATGATCTGACCATGATCGTAAACTTCATCAACATAATGAATCGTAATACCGCTTTCTTTTTCTTTATTGGTGATGACGGCCTCATGAACGAAATTTCCATACATCCCCTTACCGCCATATTTTGGTAAAAGAGCAGGATGTATGTTGATCATTTTTCGATGAAATGCTTTTATTAATGCAACCGGTACCTTCCACAAAAAACCAGCGAGGATGATAAAGTCAATATCTGCAGCTTTTAGTTCTTCTATGTAAGCATTGCCGCGAAAAAATTTTTCCTTTTCAATTAGCAAAGAAGGGATGTTATTTTCTGCAGCAATTTTTAAAACACCTGCTTCGGGCTTATTGCATACAATTAAACTAACCACGGGTGCAGCATTATTTTTTTTCTTTAAGGATAGCAAATGATCGATTATCTTTTTTGCATTAGAGCCGGTACCCGAAGAAAAAATAGCAATTTGTTTCATCCTTAATTTTTTCACCGGCGCAAAGTTGTAACTTTTCGGTATGAGAAAATTTATTCTTCCATTTTTATTTGTAGCAACTAACCTTACCAGCCTGGCGCAAAAACAAAATTGCGATGACAAACCATACCCGGCTCCGACACTTACCGACTCATTAAAAAAAGCTTTTGAAGCTAATTTGCGTTCGGCCGAAAAAAAATACAAAGCTGATAGCCTTAATGATGATCAGATAATATGGTATGGCCGTCGCCTTGCTTACCTGGGATATTATAAAGAAGCAATAGCTATTTATACAAAAGGAATTCAGCTTCATCCCAACAATGCAAGATTTTACAGGCACAGGGCACATCGCTATATCACACTGCGCTGCTATGATAATGCGATCGCTGATCTTAAAAAAGCAATTGATCTTATAAAAGATCAGATCGACGAAATAGAAGAAGACGGGATTCCGAATGAAAGAAACTTCCCGACAGGTACGCTGCATACCAATATATATTATCACCTTGGTCTTGCTTATTATTTAAAAGGAGATAACCGGCAGGCTTTGCTTGCATGGGAAAAATGTCTTGACATTGCGGATAATGATGATATGAAAGTAGCTACATTGAACTGGTTAAATATAACGCTGCGCAAAATGGGAAGACAAAAAGATGCGGATCATCATTTACTGGATGTTACAAAAGGAATGGAAATAATAGAGAATCTAGATTACTATGATATATTATTAATGTATCAATCAGGTGATGAAAGCAAACTGGTTGAAAAAACACAAAACCAGCAAACAGCCAGTAACGCAACATTGGGTTATGGTCTGGGTACCTATTATCAATTAAAAGGAGATAAGAGTAAAGCAAAAGAATTGTTTGAAAAAGTGGTGGCAGGCAATCAATGGAACAGCTTTGGATATATTGCCGCAGAGACTGAGCTGGCTAAAATGAAGTAAATATCTTAAGCTTAAAACAGGAAGGCTAATCTCCAGCTTGATCTTAGTTTTGATCGTTGATTTTCCCTGCTTTTAATAATCCCATTTTCTGACCCAGTTTACGGGTATAATTATAGAAAAATTTGAATTGCCCAAAAGGAAGACTAATAACCAAAACCATCATGGGCCAGATAATGGTAATAAGAAGTATATAAATGATAGCCCAAAGCCAATCTGTTCCAATTGGAAGCGCATTCATTATTTTTTTTGCAGCATAACCAGTCAAACTGCCACCACTCGCAAATGTGCTAATAATTAGCACCAATTGAAAAACGTTCACTTTCCATTTTTGCCTTAATTTCTCAAACATGCACAAAATTTTTTATTGCGATCAAAATGATGAGGCCAATCTCGCAAAAATCGGATAAATCAACTATCATTAGTAATAAAAAAAATTTGTTCAAGCAGGGTTGACAGATTAGTGACATTGTTGGATCAGCTTTACAAAGAACAACATTAAAATCCTTTGAAATGCAGTCTGGAAGCGGATCAAAAAAAAATTAAACGTGTTGAACTTTTGTTGCCTTCATGACTTATTTTTGCAGCCGGTTAAGAGATTTTATCCACATTCTTTAGATCTAATTGCTTCTATGATTCCAGATAAATATTTCACTTCAACAAGGTTAATACTTCTTGTTACTTTTTTTGTTTTTTCCTTTTCAAAAACTAATGCGCAGGATGGTAAGGCAGTGTTCCTGGCTAAATGTGCAAGTTGCCATTCCATGGGTAACGATGGCGCAACAGGACCTAATTTACAAGGTGTTGTTGAAAGATGGGGTGGAGATGTAAATCTTGTTAACAAGATGGGATGGTGATAAAAAGCGGGTGCAACAATGGATCGTTAATTGGAGCAAGCTTGCAAAAACGGATGCTCATGCAGCTGAAGTTGCAGCGAGCCGTCCTGCAGTAATGCAGATATTCGAAGGGCAGATAACGCAGCCGGAACTCGATGCAGTTGTTGATTACGTAGATAAATGGCAGCCGCCGGTTGCAACGGGACCAGCACAAGGTCAACCAGAAGGAGAAGGTCACGGTGCATTAATATTCGGAATTATTTCATTGATCATGGCTCTTATTGCTCTTATCCTTATGCAGGTTAACAGCAATTTGAAAAAACTGAGTGATGATTCCGAAGGCATCCTTCGTCCTGAGCCAGTTCCATTTTACAAGAATAAAGTTTATATAGCTCTTTTTTCAATTGTTCTTTTCGTTGTTGGCGGTTATTATACAGCCAGTGCATTAATAGATTTTGGCAGACAAAAACATTATGAACCAACACAACCGATCTTCTATTCTCATAAAGTACATGCAGGTATCAACCAGATAAATTGTTTGTACTGTCATGGTGCTGCCATGGAAAGCCGGCATGCCGCAATTCCATCGGTGAATGTTTGTATGAATTGTCATAAAACAATTAACTCATACACTAAAGGACCTGAACTAACAAGACCGGATGGTAGCAAAGTAGACGGAACAAGAGAGATCGAAAAATTATACAGTTATGCCGGCTTTGATCCAAAAAATGCTGCTGCATGGGATCCATCAAAAGCAAAACCTATTACCTGGACAAAAATCCATAACCTGCCTGATCATGTTTATTTCAATCACTCTCAGCATATAAAAGCCGGTAAAGTACAATGCCAGACTTGTCATGGAGAGATCACCAACATGGATGAAGTGTACCAGTTCTCAGAATTAAGTATGGGTTGGTGCATTAACTGTCATCGCAATACCAAAGTTGATTTCTATAAAACAGACAGTTCAGGTAAAGCAACAGGAAATAAATTTTATAGCATATACGAGAAATTCCATGATGATATAAAAAGTGGAAAGATGGATAGTGTAACTGTAAAAGATATTGGTGGTTTAGAGTGTCAAAAATGTCATTACTGATCTGACTTATTGATCGATTATAATTCGGGTTTCAAATTTTCACATTCAACTATATGAGCGATAATAAATATTGGCAAAGTTTCGGCGAGCTGAAAGGAAGTGAAGAGCTGGCAAAGAAAATTGAGAATGAATTCCAGGAGGATCTTCCTTTTGAAGATAGAAATAATAAAGGATGGCTGGATGCTACAGCTCCGCGTCGCGACTTTCTGAAATATCTTGGATTTAGCACTGCTGCCGCTGCTATTGCTGCCGGTTGTAAAACGCCTATACGAAATGCAGTTCCTTTTGCCAATAAGCCAGCTGATATTGTCCCTGGAGTTTCAAAATATTATGCAACAACTTATGTTCAGGATGGCGATGTGTTGCCAATACTTGCGAAAGTCAGAGATGGTCGTCCAATAAAAATTGAAGGGAATAATGAATGTGTGTATACAGGAGGAGGAACATCCGCAAGAGCACAGGCTTCTGTTCTTGATCTTTATGATACAAACAGGCTGACTCATCCCAAAAGAAAAGTTAGCGATAAGTTTGAAGAAATACCAACTTTCGAACAGCTTGATAAAATGATAGGTGATGCAATAGCAGGTGTTACAAATCCTGTTTTACTTACAAGCACTATCACTTCTCCAACTACGAAAGAGATCATTGCAAAATATCCCGGCCTAAAGCATATACAGTATGATGCTGATTCTTTTAGTGGAATGCTGCTGGCGAATGAAGCATCATTTGGAAAAAGAGCAATACCATCTTACAATTTTGCAAAAGCAAAAGTGATTGTAAGTCTTGGCGCTGACTTTTTAGGTACATGGCTAAGTCCCGTTGAATTTGCACGTCAATATTCACAAACAAGAAAATTAAAAGACGGTGCATCTGAAATGAGCAGGCACTTGCAGTTTGAAAGCTTTTTGAGCATGACGGGTGCAAATGCTGATGAAAGATTTACTCACCGTCCATCTGAATCAGGCGCTGTTGCTTCAGCATTACTAGCTGCTATTACAGGTAATGCAGCAACAAATGCTTTAGGTGAAAAAGCAAAAGAGGGAATTACTAAAGCTGCCGCTGAATTAATGGCAAACAGAGGCGCAGCAGTGGTGGTAAGTGGAAGTAATGATGTTAATGTGCAGACAATTGTAAATGCGATCAACAATGCGATCGGTGCATATGGTTCTACAATTGATTGGTCAACTACATTGAACTATCGCCAGGGAATTGATAAAGATCTAAGTGATCTTATTGATCAAATGAATGGGGGACAGGTTGGTGCAATAATGATCTATGGTGCAAATCCATCATATAATTATTTCGCAGCAGATAAATTCAACGCTGCTTTGGCAAAAGTGAAAACAAAGATCTCTTTCAACGAGTATCTTGATGAAACTACTGAGCATTGTGATTATGTGATCCCAGCTCATCATTTCCTGGAAAGCTGGGGTGATGCTGAACCAAGATCAGGGTATACAAGTTTTATCCAACCAACTATTCATCCGCTTTTCAAAACAAGAGCCTTTCAAACTTCATTATTAAAATGGAGCGGTAACAATACTGATTACGAAACTTATTTTAAGAATTATTGGGAAGCAAAGCTGGGTTCTAAAACAGCATTTGATGCAGCCCTTCAAAGAGGCGTGATCGACGGAAATGCAAAGTCATTAGCAACTACAGCAACAAATGCTAAAGACAGTACAGGAAATAAACCACCTGTAGTAACAATGCCCGGAACTACAGCAGCATCTCCAGGTTCATTTAATGGAACTTCTGTTCAAGGCGCAACAACTGCGATCTCCGGAACAAAAAAAGGTGGAAAGATTGAATTAGTACTTTATCAAAAAGTTTCTATTGGTACAGGAAAACAGGGAACCAATCCATGGTTACAGGAATTACCAGACCCAATAACAAAAGCGACATGGGATAATTATGTAATGATGAGCATGCCGCTTGCAAAAGAAATTGTTGGTGTTGACCTGATCGGTGGTTCTGAAAGGCATATCAATAATTACGAATATTATCCTGAAAAACCTGTGGTAACAGTTACAGTTGGTGGTAAAAGTGTTGAACTTCCTGTGATGATCATTCCGGGAATGGAGAAGGATACAATTGCAATTGCAGTTGGATACGGCAGAAGTAAGAATTTAGGAAAAGCAGCAGGGGAAGTTGGTAAGAATGTATATGGCTTTTCTTCATCAAACGCTACAACAAGAGATAATTATTCGACTGATGTAACTGTAGCAAATGCAAACAAAACTTATCGTGTTGCACAATCACAGGTTCACAATTCATATGAGAACAGAACTGAGGTAGTAAAGGAAACTTCTTTAGCTTCTTTTGTAAAAGATCGCAAACAGTTCAAAAAATTCCGCGAAGAACTTGCTGCAGACTTTGCACCAAAAACAGGAGACTTCCGCAGAGAGTCTACAATTTATCCTGATCATCCTCAACCAGGATTGAAATGGGGAATGAGCGTAGACATGAATAGTTGTACAGCTTGTGGCGCTTGTGTGGTGGCTTGTCATGCTGAGAATAATGTACCCGTTGTTGGTAAAAGAGAAGTGGCACGTTATCATGATATGCATTGGTTACGTATCGACCGCTATTTTGTAACGAGTGATAAAAATCCTGATGATGTAAAAGCTGTGGTGTTCCAGCCGATGCTTTGCCAGCATTGTGATAATGCGCCGTGCGAAAATGTTTGTCCTGTTGCAGCAACCAATCATAGTAGTGAAGGATTGAATCAAATGGCTTATAACCGTTGTATCGGTACAAGATATTGTGCAAATAACTGTCCTTATAAAGTTCGCCGCTTTAACTGGGCTGACTATACAGGTGCCGATAGTTTCCCGAATAACCGTGATCAGCAATTGGTTGGTAAACTTGATCCTGTTGTTGAACACATGAACGATGATCTTACAAGAATGGTGTTGAATCCTGATGTTACTGTTCGTTCAAGAGGTGTGATGGAAAAATGTTCTTTCTGCGTACAGCGTTTACAGGAAGCTAAATTGGATGCAAAGAAAGCCAACACTACGCTGGCCGACGGTAAAGCAAAAACTGCTTGTATGCAGGCTTGCCCGACTGAAGCAATCGTTTTTGGAAATGTTCATGATAAAGAAAGTAAAGTTGTAAAAACAAGAGCAGAGAATGATGACCGTCTTTTCTATGTGATAGAACAAATACACACACTGCCGAATGTGAACTACCTGGCCAAGATCAGGAACACCAGCGAGATCATAGAAACTGAACATCATGAGGATGTAAAAGCTGATAAAGTTTAGACGGAAGAGAAGGAAGCGGCGCATTGAGGAAGATGAATAGAGAATAGAAAGTAAAAAGAGTGCGAACAGAAAGTTGACTACATAATAATAAAAAGCTAAGAGCTTAGGGCTAATAGCTAAAAGCTAAAAGATTATGGGATTAATCAGGTATGAATCGCAGATAAGGCCGCCACTGGTTGCAGGGAGCAAGGATTATCACCAGGTGACTGAAGATATTTGTCGCCCTGTGGAAGCAAAACCAACCCGTGCATGGTGGATAGGTTTAATCGTTTCTGTATTGTTTTTATGTTTTGGTATTCTGTCTGTAACGATGGAGGTGATATATGGTACAGGCCAATGGAATCTGAATAAAACAGTTGGTTGGGGATATGATATCACCAATTTCGTTTGGTGGATCGGTATTGGTCATGCTGGTACATTGATCTCTGCAATCTTATTATTATTCCGCCAGGGTTGGAGAACAGGTGTGAACCGCGCTGCTGAAGCGATGACAATTTTTGCGGTAATATGTGCAGGGCAATTTCCTATCTGGCATATGGGTCGTGTGTGGGATGCATTCTTTGTGTTGCCATATCCAAATACAAGAGGTCCGTTGTGGGTAAACTTTAACTCGCCATTGTTATGGGACGTATTTGCGATCTCAACATATTTTACCGTTTCCCTTTTGTTTTGGTATAGTGGTTTGATACCGGATGTTGCCACACTGCGTGACCGGGCAAAAAAGAAATGGAGAAAAATGTTTTATGGATTAGCGGCATTTGGTTGGACAGGAAGCACAAAACATTGGCAGCGTCATGAGGCTTTGTCACTGGTATTAGCAGGATTGGCTACACCACTTGTATTATCAGTTCATACAATAGTATCCTTTGACTTCGCCACATCGGTTGTTCCGGGTTGGCATACAACGATTTTCCCACCTTATTTTGTTGCAGGAGCTATTTTCTCTGGATTTGCAATGGTGCAAACTCTCCTTGTAGTGACGAGAAAGGTATTGGGATTAGAAGAATACATCACTATTGAGCATATTGATGTAATGAATAAGATAATTATTCTTACAGGATCAATTGTGGGAATTGCATATCTCTCAGAATTATTTATTGCATGGTATGGCGCTAACAAATATGAATGGTTCGCATTTGCGCAAAACCGGTTGAATGTGAATAGCCCTCTTGGCTGGAGCTATTGGATCATGATGGGATGTAATGTATTGTCGCCACAGATCTTCTGGATAAGAAAAATGAGAAGGAACTTACTTGTTACCTTCTTCATGTCCATACTTGTAAACGTGGGTATGTGGTTCGAACGTTTTGTGATCATTGTTACTTCTGTTTATCGTGATTACCTGCCTTCGGCCTGGTCTACATATTACAGACCTACTGTTTGGGAGGTTGGATTTTATTTGGGAACATTTGGTTTGTTTTTCACCTGTTATTTTTTGTTCTCAAAATTCTTCCCGGTTATTGCATTGGCAGAGATCAAACATATATTAAAGAGAAGTGGGGATATACAAAAAGACAGGATGGATAAGCTGGAAGTACAACCAAATGAAGAGTTTGCTGAAGAGCATTCTCATGATCATGGAGCATAAGAGAAGCTGCGAGCTACTAGCTATGAGCTACGAGTAAGCGGTTTATTAAAAGAAGATATTTAAAAGGAGTTTCAGCTCATTGCTCGAAGCTCATAGCTAAAAGCTAAATGATATGGCAATAAAAAAATATATAGTAGGCAGCTTTGATGAAATTCATGATGTATTCACGCCATTTCCTATTCATGGCTTGGATAAGGCGATGGGGCTTCGTGATACAAGTTTGCATACTGCCGGATTTATTTATGCTATTACCGGCACCTCTACCGCATTAGGTTTTATTTCATGGGCATTGACCTATGACTGGCCCCTGAACTTTGGGGGTAAACCATTTTTCTCATTACCAGCATGGATACCTATAACATTTGAGTTAACGGTGTTATTTGCTTCAGTCGGCATGGTGCTTACTTTTTGTTACTTATGTCAGTTGGCGCCATTTGTAAAAAAGGATCATTTTAATTTAAGATCTACTGATGACATATTCTTAATGGCATTAGAATGTACAGATAGGACAAATGAGACAGAAGCTGTATCATTTTTACAAAGCATTGGAGCAAAAGATGTGAAGGTAGATCGCAGAGAAGATCGTTGGTGGCTGGGCCGATATGATAAAGAACAAATTCTTGAAAAGAAAACAGAAGAAGTAGCAGCATAAATGAATAAAAAATTCAGGATGAAAAAAATTGCAATAATTACAGGAATCGTTACGGTGGGCATGCTGTTGAGCAGTTGCAGGGATAAAGGAAGTACGGGACATGCTTATATGCCGGATATGGTTTATAGCAGGGCTTATGAAACTTACGCTGCTCTGGATTCATCAAAATTTACAGGAGATACTTTAGAGAGAGGAGAAAAGATATTTTATGACAGGATGCCGGTAACAGGAACAGTTGCAAGAGAAGATATGCCTGCTTTTCCAATAACCATAGATAAGTTAGGCGATACTGCTAATTATGTCGCAGCGAAAAATGTTCCCAATCCTTTGCCTGCATTAAGTGCAGTGGATTATTTGGAGGCAACCAGGTTGTACCTGGTAAATTGTGGTATCTGTCATGGAGAAAAATTGGATGGCAATGGACCTCTCTTTAATGGAGGCAATGGTCCGTATTCAGCTGCACCAAAAAATTTGATAGCTGATCCAATAGTTTCAAAAATGCCGGACGGGCAAATGTTTTACGTGGTTACTTATGGAAAAAATGCAATGGGCAGCTATGCATCACAACTTAGCACAAAGCAACGTTGGATGGTTATTCATTATGTAAAAGATAAACAGGCTTTAGCAAATAGTAAACCTGCAGCTGCTGATAGTTCAGCAAATGCGAAGAAATAAAAAGTTTTTTTGAAGAATAATAAAAGGTAAACTGATGACTATTCGTGAAAAATTTGAAATACCAAAAACATACAGTCTGTGGTCGTATGCATTGATCGCTGTCGGTATTATATCTGTCATTTTGCTTTATGTTACACATGGTGCAAGTAATAGTGAACATGAAAGAGCACGATTTTGGGGAAGCCTTTTGCAAAACAGTGTATTCTTTTTATTGGTAGTGAATGCAGCTATGTTTTTTCTTTGTGCCACTATTCTTGCCTGGGGTGGCTGGACAACAAGTTTCAGAAGGGTATCAGAAGCAGTTGCTTCAGCAGTGCCAGTTATCGGTGTCATTTGCGGAATAATTTTATTGGCCATCGTTTTTGGTAATGATCACGCCATATATCATTGGGCAGCACCCCATGATCAACTTGATGAGGTCTTAAAACAAAAGTCAGGATTTCTAAATAAGACATTTTTTACCGTCTGGACGGTACTGACGATTACTCTTTGGTCTTTACTAGGTAAAAAAATGAGAAATCTTTCTTTAAGTACAGATGAAAGAAAGATGGGTGTAGAAGAAGGAAAAAAATTCCAGTGGGCAAATACGGTTTGGTCCGCATTATTCCTGTTAGTATTTGCGCTTACAGTTATGTCAACGATTCCATGGCTGTGGCTGATGAGCATTGATGCACATTGGTACAGTACCATGTTTAGCTGGTACACGTTTGCAAGCTCTTTTGTATCCGGTGTTGCATTGATCACCTTGTTTGTTATTTATTTAAAAAACAAAGGTTATTTAGAATATACAAATGAAGAACACTTGCATGATCTTGGAAAATTCATGATATTGGAAAATTCATGTTTGCATTCTCTGTGTTCTGGTGTTATCTGTGGTTTAGCCAGTATATGCTGATATGGTACAGTAACCAACCGGAAGAAACAAAATATTTTGAACCAAGAGTGGAAGGTCCTTATCGCGGTATATTCTTTTTAAATATCATTATCAATTTTATTACGCCGCTTTTGTTATTGATGAAGAGAGGAGCAAAAAGAAATTATACAACGATGACGATCCTTGCGGTGGTGATCATCTTTGGTCACTGGCTTGACTTTTTCCAAATGGTACATCCGGCCAATTCAAGCGATCATGTGCCGATGATGTTGTATGATCTTGGAATCGGTCTTGGTTTTGTGGGTTTGATCATGCTGATTGTAGGAAGAACATTGTCAAAACATCCGTTGGTGCCAAAGAATCATCCGTTCTTTAAAGAAAGTGTGATCCATCATACATAAAAATTGAAATTGAAAATTATTAAGTGCTGATAATTATAAATTGAACTAAGAATATGCAAACGACTTTCATTATACTGATCCTCTTGCTTGGCTTTTTGATCACCTTCCAGATAGCTAAAGCAAGTGAGTATGTGGCAGTGATGCGTGGAGAAGAGAAATCAAGAAAGCAGACGAATAAGATCAATGCATTTTTATTGCTTGTGTTTCTAGTACTCGGCTTAATAGGTGTTTATTATTGTAACGAAAAATATGGTGGAAAGATCTTACAGTTTGGTTCAGCAGCTTCTGATCATGGGCATGATGTTGACAATATGCTTAAGATCACACTAGTGATCACCGGTATCGTATTTGTTATCACACAGTTCATTCTTTTTTGGTTTGCTTATAAATACCAGGAGGCTGACAATAGAAAAGCTTACTTCTATCCGCATAATAATAAATTGGAAGTTTTGTGGACTGCGGTACCTGCGATCGTATTAACCGTAATGGTAGGATTTGGTTTATATTATTGGTTTAGAATTACAGGAGAGGCTCCGGCAAATGCAATGCAGATCGAAGTAACAGCAAGTCAATTCAAATGGGAATTCCGTTATCCTGGAAAAGATAAAGTGCTGGGAAAAAAATATTTCAAAGCAATCAGAGAGGATGAAAATAATCCGTTAGGTCAGTTATGGGAGGACTCGGCAAATAAGGATGATATTTATATAGCACCTGGTGATCCAATGCATCTCGTGGTTAATAAGCCGGTGAGACTTATTATTAATGCAAAAGATGTAATTCATGATGTTGGTCTTTCCCATTTCCGTTTGAAAATGGATGCCGTTCCCGGTACACCAACCACTATGTGGTTTACGCCTACCAAGACAACAGCACAAATGAAAAAAGAAATGGACGATCCTGATTTTGTTTATGAAATTTCGTGTGACCAGATGTGCGGAGTGGGGCATTACAAAATGAGAGGGTCAATAGTGGTGGAATCGCAGGAAGAATTTGATTTTTGGATGGCAAAACAAAAGCCTAAATTTTATTTGGCGCATCCCGAGAAAGATCCGGAAGCTATGAAGGCAAAAGCAGATACGTCAAATACCAATGCAGCAGTAATGCCGCAAAAAAAATAATTAATTTTTTGATAGTCTTGCTTTGAGCGAGGCGTCTTAAAAAAGTGAACTATGAGTAACGAAGCAAATATGCATGGACATGCCGAAGTGATCACCCATCATGAAGTACATCATGATGAGCATCATGTTCATCATCATAAGGAGACATTTATTACTAAATATATTTTTAGCCAGGATCATAAAACGATCGGCAAACAATTTTTGATCACAGGTATCGTGTGGGCGATCATCGGCGGTTTGTTTTCCGTATTATTCCGTTTACAACTTGGATTTCCTGAACAAACATTTCCCATACTTGAAACTTTTTTTGGCAGATGGGCGTCAGGCGGTGTGATACAACCGGAATTCTATTATGCACTGGTTACTATTCACGGAACTGTACTTGTGTTTTTTGTATTGACAGCTGGTCTTAGCGGAACCTTTGCCAATCTTTTAATTCCTCTACAGATCGGGGCAAGAGATATGGCTTCTCCGTTTCTCAACATGCTTTCTTATTGGTTCTTCTTTATTGCCAGTGTTATCATGTTCTCTTCTTTATTTGTTCATACGGGCCCGGCAGCTGGTGGATGGACAGTATACCCGCCACTCAGTGCATTACACCAGGCATCGAAAGGATCACAGATAGGAATGGATCTATGGCTTGTCAGTATGGCAATGTTCATTGTATCATCATTGCTTGGTGGCTTGAATTATATCGCCACTATTTTAAATATGCGTACAAAGGGAATGAGCATGACAAGGATGCCACTTACAATGTAGGCTATCCTTTTCACAGCAATTCTTGGTGTACTTTCTTTCCCTGTTCTTCTTTCAGGTGCCATTCTTTTGTTGTTTGACAGAAACCTTGGAACAAGTTTTTACCTGAGTGATATTTATGTTGCCGGCCAAATTTTACCAAATGAAGGAGGAAGTGCGATCTTGTTCCAGCACTTGTTCTGGTTCCTTGGTCACCCTGAAGTTTATATCATCTTGCTGCCAGCGATGGGAATGGTGTCGGAAATTCTCAGTGTGAATTCACGCAAACCGATCTTCGGATATATGGCAATGGTGGGCTCGTTGTTCGCAATTTGTATTCTTGCATTTCTTGTTTGGGCGCATCATATGTTCGTAACGGGATTGAATCCTTTTCTCGGTGCCTTCTTTGTATTACTGACTTTATTAATCGCTGTGCCGTCGGCTATTAAAGTATTTAACTGGCTTACTACATTATGGCGTGGCAATATCCGGTTTACACCAGGAATGTTATTTGCCATTGGTTTTGTAAGCTTATTTATTTCCGGTGGATTAACTGGTTTGTTCCTCGGAAACTCAACTATTGATATTCATTTGCACGATACAAAATTTGTTGTTGCACACTTCCATATAGTAATGGGTGTGGCATCAATGTTTGGAATGCATGCAGGCATTTATCATTGGTTCCCGAAAATGTTTGGTCGCTATTTAAATCATACACTTGGATATATCCATTTCTGGATAACAATGGTCGGTGCTTACCTTATTTTCTGGCCAATGCATTATGAAGGTTTGGCGGGTGTGCCTCGCCGTTATCTTGATCTGAGAGAATGGCATTCATTCAACAAATTTGATGACCTGAATAAAATGATCACCGTTGTTTCTATAATAGTGTTTGCAGCGCAGTTGATGTTTGTATTTAATTTCTTCTATTCCATTTTTAAAGGAAGAAAAGTAAGAACTCAAAATCCATGGGGCGCAAATACACTTGAATGGACAACACCTATCAATCCTGGTCATGGAAACTGGCCCGGTGAGATTCCTGAGGTTCATCGCTGGGCTTATGACTATGCAAAAGATGGTAGAGAATTTATTCCGCAAACAGAACCGGTGGGGCCGAATGAAACCACAGACCATTAAGTTCCAGAATTTTCCAAGGGGAACTTTTGAAGAGTAATAAAATGAAGAGTGATAATAATAGGTAGTAGTTCTTTAAATATTGGCAGTAAAATAAAAGATTACCTGAAGCTGATCAAGCTTTCTTTGAGCATAATGGTAGTTTTTTCCAGTGTGCTTGCTTACTTATTAGTGCCGGGAATAGAAAGTAAATATGAAAATCCTTTAAAGATGACCATATTGCTTGCCATCGGTGGATTATTAGTAACCGGAAGTGCAAATGCCATTAACCAGGCAGTGGAAAAAAATACGGATGCAATGATGAAGCGAACATCAAGCCGACCCGTTGCAGCAGGAAGAATGAGTGTTACTGAAGCATGGATCTTTGCCATTGTTGCCGGTGCTGTTGGAATTTTTATCCTTGGATATTATTTCAACTGGACCTCTGCAGGGCTTGCGGCGCTTAGTCTTTTTTTATATGCGTTTATTTATACGCCTTTAAAAAAAGTAAATGCGGTTGCAGTGCTTGTTGGCGCATTTCCCGGTGCATTGCCTTGCTTAATTGGTTGGGCCGCAGGCGATGAAACGCTTGGTGTCGGTGGTTGGGTTTTATTTGGACTTCAGTTCTTGTGGCAGTTCCCGCATTTCTGGGCTATATGCTGGATCGCTTATAAGGATTATAGTCTGGCAGGATTTAAACTCTTACCAAGTGAAAAAGGACCAACAAAATTCACAGCATTGCAAACGATAATTTATTCGCTGCTGCTGTTGCCGATGGGAGTTGTTCCTTACCTCATCGGAATGAGTGGAACGGTAAGTCTTTTCATTGTTACCGCTGCTAATCTTTTAATGGTGTGGCAATGTGTGAGATTATATAGAGAAATGGAAGTGAAAGCAGCAAGAAGAGTGATGTTTAGCAGCTATATTTATTTACCAATAGTATTATTTGCTTTATTAGGTGACAAATTATAAAATGTGATATGGAAACGGTGAGCATGCAACAAAAACAAAAAATTCATCCACATAAGTTTACAATGTGGATAGCAATAGGCAGCATCATTATGATGTTTGCTGGACTGACCAGTGCTTATATTGTTAAGAGTGGCCAGGCCAATTTCACTGAAGTAAAAACACCACAGGTGTTTTGGTATTCAACAGTTACCATCCTGTTGAGTAGCCTTACAATACAAATGGCATTACGTTCTTTCAAACAAAGGGAAATGAATCGCTATCGTCAATTGATGGCGGTTACAATGATATTAGGAGTTCTGTTCATTGCACTGCAGTGGAATGGGTTTATGCAACTCTGGAATAGTGGCGTACAGTTCAAAGGTGTTGCTGGTGCGGGACAATTCTTGTATGTGATCTTTGGATTGCATGCTTTGCATGTACTAGGTGGGGCAATAGCATTAATCGTAATGCTGGTCAAAGCTTTTTTTAGTCAGACAAAGACTTATGGAAGCACAGGATTAGAAGTGATGGCAACATACTGGCATTTTGTAGACATTCTTTGGATCTATTTGTTTGTGTTTTTTATTTTGATAAAATAGCTGGATAGCCTTCGCTTTGCGCAGGGTGACAAATAGAAAACAATGATGTGGAATAGGGAACAGAAAGTACAAGAGTGCGACGCAAGAAAAGATGAGCAGTATTGCTGTCGCGGGGAACATAAAATATTTTGACAAGTAAATTATAAGTAACCAACATGTCTTCAAACGAAACAGCGCAACAGGTCAAATGGTGGAACGGAGGAAGAAGTCCGTTTAACTTAGAATATGGCAAACTGATGATGTGGTATTTTTTGATGAGTGATGCTTTCACCTTTGGCGCATTCCTTATTTCTTACGGATCCATACGTTTCTCACAAAACTTCTGGGCCGATCCCAATGTGGTGTTCAATGCGCTTCCGGGTGCAGGTCACAAAAATCTTCCGCTTGCTTTCGTGAGTGTAATGACATTCATTCTCATTATCAGTTCTGTTACTATGGTGCTTGGAGTTCATGCAGGACACAAAGGAGACAGGAAAGGAGTTATGAAATGGTTGGTATGGACGATCCTTGGCGGTATTGCATTTCTTAGTTGCCAGGCATGGGAATGGCATCACCTGATCACTGGAGAGCATGCGGTGTTGGCTGATGGAAAAATTGAACTGATAGGCCAGACAATGGGAGGTAACCCATGGGGTAGATTGGTTGAGGGAGCTGATGTTACTAATGCATTGAAGAATTCATCGAATGATGTACTTGCAAGTATGGTGCACGAACATCATGCTGATATGAGCATGACTGACTTGCTGAAAATGCCACAAGATAAATTGATAGGTATGATCGACCTTGCTGAAACACATGTTCGTGAAAAAGGCCCAATTGCATTCGGTGGCTATTTCTTTGGTATTACAGGTTTCCATGGTTTTCACGTATTCTCCGGTGTTATAATAAACATCGTAATGCTGATCATGACATGGAAAGGTGTATTTGACAGACGTGGTCATTACCTGATGATCGAAAAAGCTGGTTTGTACTGGCACTTTGTGGACCTTGTTTGGGTATTCGTATTTCTTTGTTTTTATCTTATTTAATATAAACGATAATTGAATAGCAGCGATATGGAGCATCAACAAACACCGATATCACCTGAAATGACTTTTCCTCAGCAGCATCACTCTGACGAAGAGTTTAAAAGGCGTGTAAGAAAAACAACTATTCTTCTTTCAATTATTACAGTAATTGAATTAGGAATAGGCCTGACGATCTATACAATTCATAAAGGACCCGATCCAAGTCATTTGCTTGTTCTTATGTTCAAAGGAATGGTATGCATCTTAACACTTGCCAAAGCATATTACATCGTATCAGTATTCATGCATCTTGGTGATGAAATAAGAAACATGATCATGTCGATCGTGGTTCCGCTGATGTTGTTCATTTGGTTTATAGCAGCATTTTTATGGGATGGTAATTCTTATAAGAATCTCCGCAATTCATACGACAAACATTTTGAGGAAAAAAAGATAGAGAACAAAAGTGGCGGCGGTCATTGATAATATTTCTCTTAAATAATTAGTTAAGCTAACTGTCCCGCCTCAGGCGGGACAGTGTTTTTATATATAAAAAAATTGATGTGAACAAAACAGCATTATATGCATTGATCCTGGCGCTGCTGATCCCACTAGTGTCTTATTTCATCATGAAGCAAATGAGCACGGATGCGATCCATATTCCAAAGCCCGTCTACGAGGATTCTATTATTTCAAAAGTGGTGAAAGGTAAAATTGAAAAGGAAACAATTTGGCACAAGATCCCCAACTTTAAATTAACCAACCAGGAAGGAGATCAAGTTTCCTTGCATGACATGGTAAGAGTTGATCCTGAAAGCGGGGATACGGTTCCTAAAATTATTGTGGCGAATTTCTTTTTTACTCATTGCGCTACTATTTGCCCGGGAATGACAATGAACATAAAAAAATTGCAGGAATCAATTAAGAAATCTGAAAAAGTTGGAGACCGCACTGCGGATTTTGTACAATTTCTTTCCTTTAGTGTGGACCCGGATAGAGATTCTGTTACTGCTTTAAAAAAATGGGCGGATCGGTTTCAAATAAATCCCGACAACTGGTGGTTGCTTACAGGGGATAAAAAAACTATTTATGATCTTTCATTAAACCAGATGAGTCTTTCTATCCAGGATCCGCAAGGTGTTGACACAGGATTTTTTCATACCGATATTATAGTGCTGATCGACAGGGACAGGGTAATAAGAATGCCAAGAGATGAATTTGGAAATCCCCGGCCTTATCATGCCACAGAGGAAAGGGATCTTATTAAACTTTCTGAAGATATTGTTTTGCTTATGCTGGAGAAAGATAAAAAGAAAAAAAGTTTTTTTGATGGTAAACTGGAAATGTTGGGAGTTGTTTTTTTATTGACCCTGGTTGGACTGGGGATATTTTTAGTTGTATTAAGAAAAACAAGGATTAAATAATGCTACCTGCAGTTTGGAAAAAAAATGATAAGAAAGCCAGGAGTCTTATTATTATTTTTTCAATGATTGTTTTTGCGGCTGTAAGTATTTTAGGAAGATACAATCTTTCCGGGAAGGTTGATTTGCCTTTTAATGTTCATTTGTTTGCTTTAGCGAACGCTATCATTAATGGAACAGTAGCCATTCTTCTTTTAGCAGGGTTGTTTTTCGTAAAACGCAGGAATTATTTATTGCATAAAAAAATTATGCTAACAGCAATGTTTCTGTCTGTATTGTTTTTGGTTTCTTATATATGCCATCATCTTTTTGCCGGAGAAGCAATATATGGTGAGACAGATGGAGTAAAAGGCTTAAGTGATATAGAACGAGCAGCAGCGGGAACAAAGCGAACTATTTATCTTTTTATTCTTGCAACACATATTCCATTAGCAGGATTAGGACTTCCATTTATATTATTCGCTGCTTATAGAGCTTTAACTGGAGAATTCGAGAAACATAAAAAACTGGTAAGAATAATTTGGCCTGTTTGGTTTTACGTAGCAATGACGGGGGTGATCATTTATTTTATGATAAGTCCTTATTATAATTAAAAGCCCACTTCTTTTACCGGATCCCAAAAGTGTTTTTCAAAATCAATGATCTTATCATTCTTCACTTTTATTCCTTCTTTCTTTAAAAGTTTTTCCATGTTGCCGGGAGGAGAGAAATGATGTTTGCCACTTAATAACCCAATACGATTAACCACACGATGCGCCGGTACTTTTGGTTTTACTTTTCCTGCCCCATTCATTGCCCAACCAACCATTCTTGCCGATGACTTTGTACCAAGACAAGCAGCAATAGCACCATAAGAAGTTACTTTTCCTTTTGGGATCTGTCTTGCTACTTCATAAACGAGCTCAAAAAAGCTTTCATCATTTTTACCGGAAGGTTTTACTGATCTCAGCTTTGGCATTTCGTAAAGATAGAAAACGAATGTTTCTTACAAAATACTTATTGGTTATTCGCAATGGCTGCGCCAATAGTTGTTGGTTTTGCTTTTCGCAAATAATATAATTCGCCTTTGGTTGAGGAGAAATGATCTGTGCGGTCTTCATCAACAAAAAGCTGCCATTTGATCATGCTATCGTCTATAATCTCTAAAAGACTTTTTACCGAAACATTTGATGTACTATCTGCCGTTGAAAAATCAAACCAAATGGGAGATCTTTGAAAATCGATCTTATAATCAGTGAGCTTTTTTTTCTCACCCATATAGTACAGTATTATCGTAGAACTGTCTATTACTTCAAGGGACGCACCATCATTTTGATCACTTATTATTTCCCAGCGACCGATAAGGTCTTTAAACTGCTTTTGCTGATTAAACGCTTGTGTACCTGAAAACAGGATCATTAGCACAAAAAACATTTTTTTCATAGATCAGGGTTTCACTAAACCCTATTGCAGACTTTATGCCACAAGAAAACGTTTCAACGATGAGACAGATTCATTTTCCTTGTGCATCTTTTGATGAAAATAACAATGAACGCCGGGGCGCTGGTACATTTTCGTAC
>VBAS01000184.1:20966-25384 GCA_005882975.1 Bacteroidota bacterium
GCCATCTTCGTTTATATAAAAATGAATTCCTTCTATTAGTTCAGTCTGATTCATATTGTTTTAAAAAATCCTGCAGTTCTTTGTCTTTTTCTTTTCCGGGAAGAGTTGCCGGCAAAGAAAATTTTAAATAGTGTATCCGGTTGCTTTTCGCAATATCCAATGATTCGTAATGCGTCTTAATTTTTAACTCGTCGCTGATATTTTCATTCTTATAAAGATCATCGATGTCTTCTCTAAGACCGCAATTATATTTTTCAATTATAAGTTTTGTAAAACGATATAAATGCGGGCTGTCGGTTTTTAAATGTATAAAACCATCCGGGGCAAGAAATTCCTTGTAAAGCCGCAGGAATTTTGGATGCGTCAATCTTTTTTTTGCCTTGCCTGTTCTTAACTGCGGATCAGGAAAAGTGATCCAGATATCTTTTACTTCATCGGGGGCAAAGTATTCAGTAATACGATCAATTTGAATGCGCAGAAACCCAACATTAGTAAGATGAAGTTGCGAGGCTTTTTTTGCACCAACCCAAATTCGATTTCCCTTTTGATCAATACCAATGAAATTTTTTTGTGGATGAAGCTGACCAAGAGCAACAGCATATTCACCTTTTCCGCATGCTAATTCAAGTGTAACAGGATTATCGTTTTGAAAAAACTCTTTCCATTTTCCCTTCATGTCCTCAGGGTATTGAAGCACATTGGAAAAAGTTTTTAATTCTGCGAAACGAATAAGTTTTTTTTGACCCATGGGCGGCAAAGGTAGCAGAAAGAAAAAAGCCTTTCTGTTAAGACAGAAAGGCAAACAATCACATGAGAGAATAGAAGCTGTAGGGGGAGGAATCGAACCTCCACGGAGCAGTTAGCTGAAAAGCAAAGTTTAGTGGTCAACCCTGGTCGGCCTTACCATTGGTAACGTCGGCTCTACTTTTCGTTTATCCTGTTATCTCCACCCCCGAGACGAGAGGGCATGTCTGCCAGGCTTACGCCATTTCATCACCCCACAGTATGATCAGCTATTTAAAGAGCTTGATAGAACAAAAGTAACCCGTTTGATCATTTCGTTCCAAAATATTCAACAATTATTTTAAAAAATTAGATATTATTCAATTAAATTGCCTTTGGTTGAATTTATTTAAAAAATGAATATGGAAACGACTCTTAAATTAAATCTTGACAAATTGGACCACCAGATCATTCACCACATGATGAATGATGCCAATGTTTCTTACGCTGAATTAGGAAAAAAATTTTTTGTTTCTGCCGGAACAATTCATGTACGAATAAAAAAATTACAGGATGCAGGAGTAGTAAAAGGAACAAGGTTTAATGTTGACTTTAAAAAACTAGGCTATGATGTAATAGCGTTTATAGGAATTTATTTAAAAGAAAGCTCCATGTATGATGCTGTAGCAAAGGAATTGGGTAAAATGCCCGAGATCGTAAGACTAAATTATACTACAGGTAATTACAGCATGTTTGCCGAAGTTGTATGTAAGGATATAAATGAATTAAAAACTGTATTACATGATGAGCTTCAAAAAATAAAGGGAATAGAACGAACAGAAACTTTTATTTCGCTTGAAGAGAGTTTTAACCGAACTATCAAGGTCACCTAAGTGTATTCGTTTCATCAGTACCTGAAATAATCTTAACTTAGTTTTTCGTTTAAAATAGTTTTATGAAGAAAAGATTGTTGCAATTATTTATAGTACCCGTAATTGTTTTCGGCGTCTTTAGTTGCTCGAGCAAAAGCGGTGGAGGAGGTGGTGGAAGTGACGAAGCCAATCTTGTTGTTACATTGAACCCTCCCGCAGGTTCAACCCAGCCTGCTGCACCTCAAATTGATTTTCCACTTACGGTTTCTATTACATCAACTATGCCTCCGCAGGGTGTTACTATTGATGTAAAAGCCGCACCTGATGGATCAGCTACAAATTTTTTTACTGAATCGAAATCTTCTACAGCGGCCAATAATAATTTTACAATAACCGGTACTCCAACAGGCGTGGTTTCTGTGGTAACCGTCACGGTTACATCCAAAACAAAAGCAACTAATACGGTAACGCTTTCTTACCGCTATACCAGGAAACCATAAATTATTTAGCGAACATCTAAAGCATCACGAAGTCCATTTCCCAATAAATTAAAAGCAAGAACGAGCAACATGATAGCAAAGCCGGGTGCTAAAGCAAGCATTGGGTTTTGTGTTATTATAAAACTATAATTCTCTTTTATCATCAGGCCCCAGCTTGGTTGAGGCGGTTGCACACCGACTCCTAAAAAACTTAAGCCAGCTTCAATTACAATTGCCGATGCAAAATTAGAAGCAGCAATTACTAAAACAGGTCCCATGATATTTGGAAGTATATGACGAAAGATCGTTCTGAAGTGTGAGTATCCTAAAACTCTGGTTGCTTCAATATATTCCAATTCCCGTATAGATAAAACCTGTCCGCGAACTAGTCGGGCAACATTCACCCACATGGTTAACCCAACTGCTATAAAAACTTGCCAAAACCCTTTTCCTAATGCAAAAGTGATCGCAAATACAAGTAACAGTGTGGGAATGCTCCAAATTATATTGGTGAGCCACATAATGATGTTGTCAATTCTTCCACGGAAATAACCTGCCAATGAACCAAGTAATACACCAATAGAAAGTGAAATGATCACGGTGATCAGTCCAACACTTAAACTAACTCTTGTGCCAATGATAATGCGACTTAAAATATCACGACCAAACTTATCGGTGCCTAACCAAAATTTTTTTGTAACAGTAAATGATGTTGGTAATTTACTTATTGCAAATGTTTTTTCTTCTTCCACGCCATCATCAATGAATTTTAAAGCAACGATGGAATCTTTACTAATAGAATGGTAACCATTGATCGGAATAAAGTCAAATTCATCATCAGTTCCATATAATAAACGACTAAGGAATCCACTTTTAGTATTTGTTTCTTTTGGAACTTTTAAAAATGTCTTTTTGAAACCTGGTTTTTGTTTTCGTATCTCAAGAATTATCCTGTTTGCGTATGGAGATGAATCAGGTGCAATGAAATAGGAAAAGATCGCAGTAAATATCGCAAGAATAATAATGATAAGACCAACGATGGCCCCTTTGTTTTTTTTCAAACGCTTCCATGCAGCCTGTTGTAATGTTGATGCCATACTCATGAGAGGGAAAGATACAACCAAACTATTTTACCCGCCGGCCTTTCCATTCAAAACTTCCGAAGAGGCCCAACCAACCTGCAATAACTGTATATACAATATGCAGAGGCTGGAAAATAGAAAACCACTTTATTAAATTTTGCTTATTATAAAATTTTGCAACGGGATAGATGAATAATAATTCAATAGTCGTTTTTATAATGAGCAGACCCAGTAAGTCCAACCACAAAGAATACATCCAGAAGCCAGTTATGAACAATGCTAACAGCGCACAATTAAAAAAGTAAACAAGGAACAAAGTGCTTAAGATCTTTATGTCATTATAGTTTGTTGCTTTACTTGCCCAGCGTATTCGCTGGCTAAAAAATTCTTTCCATGTTTTTGCTGCCTGTGTAGTAACAATAACATCTTTTGATAGCAAGTAAGAAACTTTAGCAGGGAAACGTTGCGCAATCTTTTGCATTAATAACATATCATCTCCGGAGGCGATATGATCAATCCCGGCAAAACCATTCACTTCAAAAAAAGCTTTTCTCTCGTAGGCAAGATTTGCGCCATTACACATATTGTGAAATCTCTTTTGTACAGATGCAGCAGTAATGCCCTGCAATACAAGAAAGTCAAGAGCCTGAAATCTTTGTAAAAGATTTGATTCATTTTCCAGCACAACAGGTGCAGCAATAAAAATGGCATTTGTTTTTTCTTTAAAAGATGCAATTGTTTTCAACCAGTTTACGGATACAATGCAATCAGCATCGGTTGTAACAATTAAATCCCCCGAAGCAGCAGTGATCCCGGTTTCAATGGCTTTCTTTTTATAAGAATTTATACTACCTAATTCAGGTCGTATAAGTTTTACAGAGGAATAACTATTTACTATAGCGGCTGTATTATCTGTAGAATGATCATCAACAACAATTACTTCGAAAAGATGTGAAGGATAGGCTTGTTTTTCAAGAGAAGACAAGAGCTTACCAATATTATGTTCTTCATTCCTGGCTGGAATTATTACTGTGATGTTTATTAAAGGCTCATGATCAGTTTGGGAAAACGGCTTTAGCTCCAACCAGCCGCTACGGTAAAACAATATCAGAATGGAATAAAGAATAAATAGGCCGATAGTTATATAAAGAAGGATCATGCGTTAAGGCAAATCTAAATAAACAATAGTAACACAAACGAAAGGGAAACCAGTCGAAGCCTAAAAATTCGGAGAAATAAATTTGGCTTTCCAAACCTAATTA
>VBAS01000455.1 GCA_005882975.1 Bacteroidota bacterium
CAGGAACAAGGCCTTCGTGGGTAAATAGCAATTGGGTTTTGCTTCCTTTTTTAGAAATTTCAAAAATGATTTTTGTACCGACCCATTCATTTTTGTTTTCAACGAAGCTGAGCTCACCATCAGTAACCAGCCAAACGATTTTTTTATTAGGGACTACTTTTACCAATTTCTGTTTGGAATAATGAGCTCCACCGCCTGCACGAAAGCTAAACTCATCATTGAGTTTTTCTGTATTACCTTCTATTTCTTCTGCATAATAGCCCGACCACCATTTACGAACATTAGTGACGGCATTAAAAACTTCTTCAGGTGTTTGATCTACCAATAATGTGGTAGTGAAATTTTGATTGTTCATGTTTGTCATTTTAAGATGTAAATTTTTCTTCTGTTGCAGTCCTCGGCGTACCCTTGGCATTTGGTAATCCTTTGCCGGTTTCAATCAGGCCTTTAAGACTGCTTTGTATGTAGTGTGTCCATCCCTGGTGGCAAGCTTCATAACATTCGTATTCAGGAACAAGACCTATATGTGTAAACACAAGTTGGGTTTTTTCTCCCTGCTTTGAAATTTCAAAGCTGACCTTTGTATTTATCCATTCTGTTTTGTCTTTGGTGAAGTTGAAGTGATTGTCAAGTATTTTCCAAACTACTTTTTTATCCGGAACAACCTCAACCAGTTTCACTTTGCAGGAATGAACGTCTTCGTAATGATAGTCAAATACATCATTGATATTGACAGTGCTACCTTCAATTTCTTCTGACCACCAGGCACGGGGATCATTGATGGCGTTGAATACTTCTTCCGGAGTTTGGTCAACCACGATAGCCGTAGTGAAATTTTTATTTTGCATGGTTTAATTTTTTGTTTTGTTATATATTTTGTTCTTTCATTGGCTTAGAAAATCTTCTTTAATAAAAGAATTGCTCTGATATAATCTTACCATCTCTCACTTCATATAGCATTATCTCTTCAATTCTTATTCTTCCAAAATCTTCCGTAGTAACATCAGAGATACGTCCCGCCGCAAAATGATTACCAGCTATTACTGGATGCGTTGTAGAAAGTTCATGAACTTCCTTAACCTTCGCTACAAAGTCTTCACCTTTTTTGCGAACAGAAGCTTTGCCTTCAGCATATTTGAAATACGGAGAATTTTCAGGATCCACACTTTTTACATTATTGGCAAAAAGTTCGTCCTGGATCTCAAACCATTTTTCTTGCTGGGCAAATTCATTGAATCGTGCTGCAACTTCCTGGGTTGTCATTATTGTTTTACTTGTTGTCATAAAAATTTGATTTTTGATTATTGTTCTTGCTTATTCAATTTTTCAACCACAAAGCTATTGTCTGAATATTACTTTGCCGGGGTGTAATATGGACTTTGTAATGGGTTGATTTGGACAAAGGATATTTTTATCTTTGTTCAATAAGAAATAATTCAAATGAAACATCTTACCATATTAGTCAAAACAATCTAAGCAGTATTGTAGGTACGTATAAAATATTTACAAGAGCAAATGAGTATTGGAAAAAATCCGGTAAACGGGAGTTGTTTAAAATCGAGCTGGCTGGTATTTCAAAAAAGGTAGAACTTTATAACGGCTTGTTTACCGTGACGCCTCATACCAACATTTCAGCGATAAGCAAAACGCATCTCATTATTATTCCTTCATTGAACTATAATTATCAAAAAACGGTGAAGGAAAACAAATTGGTGATTGACTGGATTGAAAAACAATATAAGCACGGCGCTGAAGTAGCAAGTATATGTACAGGTGCTTTTCTGCTTGCATCATCGGGTTTATTGGATGGAAAAGCTTGTTCGACACATTGGGCGGTTGCAGATAATTTCAGAATAATGTTTCCTAAAGTGAATTTGCAAACTGATAAATTGATTACTGATGAAAATGGAATTTATACAAATGGTGGTGCTTTTTCTTTTTTGAACCTGGTGATTTATCTGATAGAAAAATATTATGACAGGCAGACGGCTATTTTTTGTTCTAAAGTCTTTCAGATTGAAATGGACAGGCAAAGTCAGTCAGCCTTTATGATATTTAAAGGACAGAAGTTGCACGGTGATGAAATGGTACAACAAGCGCAGACATACATTGAAAGTAAAGTGGATGAAAAAATATCTGTTGAAGCATTATCTTCAAAGTTTGCTGTTGGCAGGCGGAATTTTGACAGACGGTTTATTAAAGCAACTGGAAATACTCCGGTTGAATATGCGCAAAGAGTAAAAATAGAAGTGGCAAAAAAAGCATTTGAAACCAGCCGCAAAACAATTAATGAAGTAATGTATGAAGTTGGTTATTCGGATGTGAAAGCGTTTCGTGAAGTATTTAGAAAAATTACAGGAATGTCGCCATTGGAATACAGAAGTAAATACAATAAAGAGGCACTGGTTTGATACTCGTTAATCTAAGGCAGTCAATCACACCCTTTCTACCGTCAACAGACTTAGTTTTTTTAGACTCGTAGCGAACCACGAAATCCCCTGGCAGCATAGTAAGATTCTGCGCCATTGTGATACACAAATACGTGGTCATAGCGACGATCACAAAAAAGAGCTCCGCCGAGTTTTCTGATCGCAGCGGGAGTCTTTATCCAACTCGAGGTTTTCGTATCGAATTTTCCAAGTTTCTGCAACTCGCGGTACTGCTCTTCCGATAAAAGCTCAATGCCGATGGCAGCAGCAACATCAACGGCGTTATCCTCTGGTTTATGTTCTTTTCTGGACTCCAATGCTTCACAATCATAACAAAGACTTCTCCGGTCTTTAGGACTTTCTGCCGAGCAATCATAAAAAATGTATTCGTCCGTCTTTTTATCATGGCCAACAACGTCCGGTTCACCGCCTGAGATTTCCATTTCATTGAGAGTCCAAAGTTTCTCTGAGTTCGCTTCCAGTTTCACTTGCACTTTCGCCCATTCAAGACCTTTATGGCGGTTCATGTTTTTCTCAAAGCGGGCTTTCAACGTGCTGAGTAGTTCTTTAGCTTGTTCGGGTGACAACTTCTTTTTAATTATATTTTCGGGCATTTCATTAACCATTTATAATTAACC
>VBAS01000185.1:0-7027 GCA_005882975.1 Bacteroidota bacterium
CGCTGAAGAAATAAATGAGATCAATGTTGCTGAAGAAGCACCGGCAGCTGCTACAGATTCTGGCAATGTTTCTGACCCTGTTCCCGCCAGCATACCTGGAACAGAATCTCCTATGACGGATCCTAACATTGCGCAGAAATTTTATCCTCCCCGCCGTGACCAGGTATTTAATATTGAATTCGATGGAGTGATACTTTCAGAAGGTGTTTTGGAAATGATGCCTGATGGTTATGGTTTCCTTCGCTCCTCTGATTATAATTATTTATCATCACCTGATGACGTATATGTTTCTCCTTCGCAAATAAAATTATTTGGCTTAAAAACGGGAGACACTGTGTATGGTGCTGTTCGTCCTCCGAAAGAAGGTGAAAAATATTTTGCATTATTGAAAGTGGATACGATCAATAATAAAAAACCAGAAGAGGTTCGTGACCGTGTTCCTTTTGATTATCTCACACCGCTTTTCCCTTTTGAAAAATTAAACTTGTTCGATGGAGCGGATAATTATTCAACAAGGATAATGGATCTCTTTACACCAATTGGTAAAGGACAACGTGGATTGATAGTGGCACAACCAAAAACTGGTAAGACGATGTTGCTAAAAGCAGTTGCCAATGCCATTGCAAAAAATCATCCTGAATGTTATTTGATGGTGGTGCTGGTTGATGAAAGACCTGAAGAGGTAACCGATATGGAACGCAGTGTAAAAGCAGAAGTGATCGCTTCTACTTTTGATGAACCTGCTGAGAAACATGTAAAGGTTTCTACGATGGCCTTACAAAAAGCAAAACGTTTGGTTGAATGCGGACATGATGTGGTGATATTGCTTGATTCCATTACACGTCTGGCCCGTGCACATAATACTGTTGCTCCTGCATCCGGTAAAGTTTTATCAGGTGGTGTGGAAGCAAATGCAATGCAAAAGCCAAAACAATTTTTTGGCGCTGCAAGGAAAATTGAATTTGGCGGATCACTTACTATCATAGCAACAGCACTTGTTGATACAGGAAGTAAAATGGATGAGGTGATCTTTGAAGAATTCAAAGGAACGGGCAATATGGAGCTTCAACTTGAAAGAAGATTATCAAACAGGCGAATTTATCCGGCAATTGATCTTGTTTCATCTTCAACCCGTCGTGATGACCTGTTGTTAGAAAGAGATGTGCTGCAACGTATGAACCTGCTGCGTGTTTTCCTTACTGATATGAATGTTGAAGAAGCAATGAATGAATTATTAAAGAGAATGAGAGGCACTAAGGATAATTCTGAGTTTTTGGCGAGTATGAACGGATAGTGGCACATTTATCATGATTTTAATAGGTTATTAGGATATTGGAGTTCGTCAAATAAGACGGGCTCTTTTTTTACCCGTTATTTTATTAATTTTCCAAAATCCATTTCAACCTAATCCTGATTCTTGGCCATTGAAAAAATAAATATTGAATACTTTCTTGAACTATCAAAGCATTATGTAATAATTGATGTTAGGAGTCCCGCTGAATATAAGCATGCACATATTCCAGGTGCATACAGCTTACCATTATTTTCTGATGAAGAAAGAGCAGTTGTAGGAACTGCCTACAAACAAGAGAGCCGGGAAAAAGCGATCAAGCATGGACTTGATTTTTTTGGACCGAAGATGAAAAAGATAGTGGAAGAAGTTGAGTCGTTAGTTCATAGTCGGGAGTCGGGAGCCAAAGACTCTGAACTCCGAACGCCGACCCCGAAATCTATTTTAGTTTATTGCTGGCGCGGGGGAATGCGTAGCGGAGCTATCGGCTGGTTGCTTGACGTATATGGATTTAAGGTACACACTCTTGTTGGTGGTTATAAAAAATTCAGAACACGGGTTCTTGATACTTTCAAACTTCCTTTTGATCTAAAAATTCTTGGTGGTTATACGGGAGCAGGAAAAACAGAAGTGATCAAAGAGTTAGGACGAGCTGGTGAACATGTTATCGACCTTGAAGATATTGCCAATCATAAAGGTTCAGCTTTTGGAAATATTGGAATGCCGGCTCAGCCGACGCAGGAAATGTTTGAAAATGTATTGAGCATTCGGCTACGAACTCTGCGATATGAATCAAACTATATCCCCGATTCTAACCCGCAATTAATTATTGACCATGCGCCGATCTGGCTGGAAGACGAAAGTCAGCGAATTGGTCTTATAAATATTCCCAATGACTTATGGCAAAATATGCGGCGATCACAGCTTTATTTCCTGGATATTCCTTTTGAAGAAAGGCTTAAACATATTGTTGAGGAGTATGGCTGTTTCGATAAAGACAAGATGATCGATGCGATCGTGAGAATAAAGGACAGATTAGGCAACCTTGAAGCCAAAAAAGCCATTGAATTTTTAAATGAGGATAATACAATAGAAAGTTTCCGCATTTTGCTGAAATACTACGATAAATGGTACACAAAAGGCTTGCACAATCGGGAGAACATAATTTCGTTATTGAATATAGTGAAATGTAGTTCCGTTACTCCTGAAAATGCAAAAAAATTAGTCCAACAGCCTGTGTATCATGAAAAACCTTAATGCTTTACTGCTTCTTTTTTTTATTCCCGTGTTTGGATCTGCTCAATCATTAAATGGCGTTTATACCGGTGTGCTGTCAAACGACAGTACAACGATCCGTAAAGACCAATCATTTGAAATGGCCCTGACCGAATATAATGGCAAAGTATATGGCTATGCTTATTCGACTTTCATTATACACGATACACTTTATTATATTATAAAAAGAGTAAAAGGAAAAATTGAAGGCGATATCTGCGAAGTGGAAGACGATGAAGTGATCACTCACAACTTTCCTCAGAAGCCAGAGAAAAAAGTTTTTGTTACTTATACGTTAAGAAGAAATACTTCTGATAGCGTCTGGCGATTGGATGGTAACTGGAAAACAAATCTTACAAAAAGATACTATGCGATCTCGGGGAAGGTGGAAGCAAAAGAAGAAAAAGATCTGAGTAAGTCAAAACTCTATGAGCATCTCGGCGATCTTGATCTGCAAAAAACGCTTGCCCTTAATAAACCCAAGGAAAAAACTTCTGAAAAAGTTAAAGAAGAGAAAAATGATGTTGCTAAAAATATAGTAAAGAAAGAGGAGAAAAAGAGTGTACAACCAGTTGAATCAAAACCGGTCGGGAAGAACACCCAGCTAACTTTTATTATAACAGATACAAAAGTTCCAGATACCAAAATCACTTCAACTGTTGTAAACCTGCCTGACCGGCAGGCAGGTAATCAGCCGGGCCAAACTGAAAAGAAGGATGCTGTTGCAACAAACACAAATCCCGTTGAGAAAAAACCCGAAACCAATACTCTAAAAACAGAAACTAAGCTTCCTGATGATAAAACAACGTCAGTTGCTGTAAACAACCAACCGAACCAGGTTGAAAAGAAAGATGTTGGCGTAGCAAACACAAATACTGTTGAGAAAAAACCTGAAACCAACACTGTAAAAACAGAGACTAAGATCCCGGATAATAAAACAGCTTCTACCACCATTAGTAACCAAACCGATCCGAATGAAAAGAAAAATGTTGTTGCTACTAATTCAACCGCGGTTGATAAGAAACCAGAGGTACCTGTTGCTAAACAAGAAACCAAACTTCCCGATAACAAACCTGTTGTTGCCGTTAATAATAAGCCGGATCAAAACGAAAAGAAAGATGTAGCAGCAACTGATAAAAAATTAACTGAGAATAAGGCCGATGGACAATATGAATTCCAGGAGTTAAGAAGTAGAAGAAAATTGAAACCCGCGGCTACTTTGGTTGATGGAAGAGAAACAGTTCCTTCGGAAACAATTTATTTTAAATCTGATAGCCTGTCGATCGCCTTGTATGATAACGGCGAGGTAGATGGTGATACAGTGAGTGTAATTATTAACGATGTAATGTTCGTTGAAAAACAAATGCTGAAATCCTCTGCATACAGAAAAACATATTATGTGCCCCAGGGAGAAAGCGATTCTTTGCTGATCGTCTTATATGCGGATAATCTTGGAAAATATCCTCCGAATACCGGGCTCTTACAAATAAAAGACGGCGAAGAGATCTATTATGTACGATTCAAAGCCGACTTTGACAGAAATGCCGCCATTGTGCTAAGAAGAAAATACAAATAATAAATCCCGTCTATCCCCGAGATTTGTAGAATGATCGAACAAAAAGACATTTCACAAATCCCCCCTTCGGGGGGTGGGGGGGCAAGACTTACGCAATATTCTCATGGCGCCGGCTGCGGTTGTAAGATCGCTCCAAAAGTGTTAGATGAAATTTTAAAAACTAATATTTCAACTCCGTATAATAAAAATCTCCTGGTTGGTAATAGCAGTAAGGATGATGCCGCTGTTTATGATCTTGAAAATGGCATGGCATTAATTTCCACTACAGATTTCTTTATGCCGATCGTTGATGATGCTTTTGATTTTGGAAGAATTGCCGCTGCAAATTCTATCAGTGATGTATATGCTATGGGGGGAAAACCACTTCTTGCAATTGCCGTACTCGGTTGGCCTGTAGAAAAGCTTCCTGTTGAACTTGCACAAAAGATCATTGACGGAGGAAGAACGATCTGCAATGAAGCAGGAATTCCATTGGCCGGCGGACATAGCATTGATTCACCAGAACCCATTTTTGGTTTAGCAGTAACGGGTATTGTCAATAAAGAAGATCTTAAAAAAAATAATACGGCAGAAGAAGGAGATCTTATCTTTCTTACAAAACCCCTGGGCGTTGGCATTTTATCAACGGCACAAAAAAGAGGATTGCTAAAAGAAGAACATTTGCAAATGATGATAGGACAAATGACAACGCTAAATAAGATCGGTGAAGCGTTAGGGAAAATAAAACGGGTGACAGCAATGACAGATGTAACAGGCTTCGGCTTGTTTGGTCACTTAATAGAAATGGCAGAAGGCAGTGGCCTAAGTGCAGAAATTTATTATGATAAAATTCCGGTAGCAGATGGCGTTAAGGATTATATCAGCCAAAGAATTTTTCCGGATGCCACTACAAGAAACTGGAGTAGCTATAGCGATAAAATAAAATTTGAAAAGGGAGTGAATGTAATGGAGGCATTTACTTTATTACCCGACCCACAAACAAATGGTGGATTGCTAATAAGCGTAAAAGAAAATGCAAGGGATGAAGTGATCGGTTTATTTAAAAAAGTGGGATTAGAAAAGTTTATTGAGCCAATAGGCAAATTTATTTCGAAAGGAGAGAAGATGATAGAAGTAAAGAAATAACCATGCAAATACACGACAAGCCACAGATCATTTCAGCACTGAATGAAAATGTAGATGCGTTCAATAATTATATTGCTCCATTGACCAAAGAACAATTTGAAGCTTCACCAGATAGTAAATGGAGTGCCGGGCAAAATCTTGATCATCTTATTCGTGCCATAAAACCGTTGCAGCTTGCTTATGGTTTACCAAAGTTTGCTTTGCGAATTCTGTTTGGTAAAACCAATCGTCCATCAAAAACCTTTGATGAACTGGTAGCAAAATATAAAGCCAAGCTTGCTGCCGGAGGCCGTGCAAGCGGTCCGTTCATTCCACCATTTATTGGTTTTGAAAAAAAGGATGAGTTAATAAAAAAATATGATGAGCAAAAACAAAAGTTGATCTCGAAAATTGAAAAGCAAAACGAAAAAGATCTTGATGTTGATATCCTGCCACATCCTTTATTGGGAAAAGTAACATTGAGAGAGATGCTATATTTTACTATTCATCATAATGAGCATCATTTGGAGACGGTGAGAAGCCGTACTGCATAAGTAAAACAAGCCAACATAAATATGAACAGTTTGGATTTTGCTTTCCATCGCATGAGTTTTTCGAATTTGGATTTGTTCATATATTTATGTGTTAGCTGCAAGTCTATACGATAAACAATCATGATTGAACATTGGCAAAAAATTAATTTAGACGGGTATATAAATAACCTGAAAGATTATTTCAATAATTGTGAAAAACCTTCTTTCAGACTTGCAAACAAAGTACAAGAATTAACAGAAGAAGAAAGGCAGTATGTGAATGCTAATATCAATTTAGAGGGAATTACTGGTTTTGACAAATCAGTTCTCCTCAACTCTATACTTGCAATTCCTGAGAAAATAAATTTTGCAAGACACCTGATAATCTCCGATAATATAGAATTGGAGGTAAATACTTTACTTAGAGGAAAGAGTACTTTTATTTATCTGCTTGATTCTTCAATAAATAAAACGGATGAGATCTATTATTCGACAGGACACTTTATATTATCGCTTTACAAGCGAGGTTATATAAGTAAGGACTGCGATGAAAAGTATTTGAGAGAGTCATATAAGAACCTTCCCACGCAAAGTTCGCTCGCAAGTTGGTGTATCGCAAGATTCGGTTATTTATTAAACGACTATGAAAAATTTGAAAAAGTATATCGGAATGACAGAATTCTTTTTACCATACTTTCCTTCAAATTAAAAAAACCTGTTGGATTTAATTATCCAAACTTATTAGGAATTGCAAACAATGCAATTCAACATTATCGGGATAACGGCGATATAATTATAAAAGCAATGCATAAATATGAAGTGTATGAAGAAATACTTAGTCGGGACAAAAAGAAAGTGTTTCGGGGAAAGATGGCCGATTTTGATAAATTCAAACCAATTCAGGACAGACATTTTCAGGAAATAATTACAACTTTATTTCCTGAACTTGCATAAAAATCGTCATCAATAAGCATTATTTCGATTGGGTTTGACTTTGATACATTAGCATCTTATATAAAACCTATTCATTTTGACTTCTACAAAAACCGATTTAAGCAACTTAAATGATAAACAAAGAGAAGCTGTTGTTAGCGAAGACAAGCGTCTTTTAGTTTTGGCCGGTGCCGGTTCGGGTAAGACAAAGACTCTTTTACAGAAACTAATTTACCTAATTGAAGAAAAAGGCGTAGGTCCGTCAAGTATACTTGCTATCACTTTTACCAAGAACGCAACCAACGAAATGATTGA
>VBAS01000185.1:7091-9802 GCA_005882975.1 Bacteroidota bacterium
ATGAGTAAAATAGATAAGGACAAAGAAAGGCTTAACTATCAAAAAAAATACAAATGGATTGATGGTTTAACAGTCAGGACATTTCACAGTTTCTGTTACAGCATTCTTCGCAATTATGGAGTAAATGAGTTTGATAATAAGTTTAGAATTATCAGTGATGAGAAACGAAATGAAGAAGATGAACTCTTAAAGTATGTAGCACCTGAAACTGTTTTTGAAGTAGTTCATAAACTTTTAATTGAGCAATGTGAGGACACAGAATTTTTGTTGCAACTCAAGCGCTACATTTTAGATTACATCATTGACAAGATCCACCTCAAAAAGAATGACAACCAGTTTTTGCAGAAAGACGGAAAATATTTTACAACTCTTGATGGAACAAAAGTTCGTTCAAAATCAGAACAGTTTATAGCTGACTGGTTTTACCGGCACAGCATCAAATATGAATACGAACCATTATTGAATGTTAAGGACTTTTCTTTTCATCCTGACTTCTATATTCCAGAAGCCAATCTTTACATTGAACACATAAGCGACAAAAGTTTTTCAACAAAAGACAAGGAGGAGCAATTTCAAAAAGGCAATTTGCTCTTGGTGAAAACTTTTGAAAACATGACAAAGGACTCTGCTTTGTTCAATCATTCATTGGACAAGATTATAAAAAACCGTTTGCCTGCAAACTATCACAAAACAATTTCGCTAAACTTCAAGGAGGAGTTTAAGGGCTACCATGAGGATGTAAGAGATTTTGTTCAACAAATCATGAGGATCACGGACATGATTAAAGTTGAGAACATCAACATTGATAAAGTTTTAGGAAATGCACGCAAAGACCAACACGAAAGAGTGAGAAATTTTTACGAATTGGCAATTCCAATCGTTAAGAAATATAATCACTACTGCATAGACAAATCTTATCTTGACTTCAACGACATGATTTCGCGAAGCGCTTCTCTCTTTCAAAATCATGCGGACATTGCGAACAAATATAAAAACAGATACCAGTATATTTTGGTTGATGAGTTTCAAGATGTAAATAATTTGCAAGTTGATTTAATAAAACTTTTGCTCACAGATCATACACAATTGTTTTGTGTTGGTGACGATTGGCAAAGCATTTATGGTTTTAGGGGGTCTAATGTGAGTTACATTGTTGACTTTGAAAATCATTTTCCAAGTTCGAAGGTTATAACGCTGAATTTGAATTATCGCAGTACCCAAAATATTGTTGGGGCAAGCAACGAAGTAATCAAACATAACAAATTCAAAGTTGAAAAGGATATACAAGCATCCAAAAAATCAGAACACAAAATTGTTGTTTATTCAGGTGGTAGTGAAGATGAGAATATTCAATTCTGTTTGGACAAAGTAAGAGAGTTACAAAACACAGGGTTGACAAGTGAAGATATTTTGTTTCTCTATCGTAGGACACACATGTATAATCCTGGTGCATACTCAAATAGACCCTCATACTCAAAAACATTTTATAAAGAGGGAATAAAAATTCAAGCAAAAACAATTCATGCAGCTAAAGGACTTGAAGCTAAAGTTGTTTTCATTATCGGTTTGACAGAGGGCAACGGTGGTTTTCCCGACATTTGGTTAGAAGACAGAATTTTTCAAGTCATTAAAAAAGCAAATCACGATTTGCTGATGGAAGAAGAAAGAAGATTATTTTATGTCGCAATCACCAGAGCAAAAGACAAACTATTTCTTATCACCGAGAAAGGAAATGAATCAAGTTTCCTAAAAGAAATTCCTGACATCTTCACTGTTAAGACGGGCCTCCCAATCAAGTCCGTAGTTGAGAAAATAATTACTTGTCAGAAGTGTTTCAGCCAACTTGAAAAACTCTGGATGGTGTGCCCTTATTGCGGAGAGAAAGTAAAAGAACAAACGGACAAGAAATAAAATGATTATAAAACCTCTCGCTGCACATCTTTAAAAAAAACAGTAGGACTGCTACAACAAAAGTATTTTGACTGGTTATTTTTCATTTCTTCACCAAAAAGATCTCCGCTATCATACATCGTACGCTACCGCCTTCTGTTTTTTCAACAACCGGGATTCGTATTGATAATAATTTACTTCTCGCAGCCAGTTCTTCTTTTTGTTCTTCAGTCAATGAATCAAAAGCAGTTTGACTCATCAATAAAAACTTTTCGCCTTTACTGTTCTTTACCTGCAACATATTGCCTGCAAAAGAATGCATTTGTTCTTTTGTTATCCTTATCACTTCATGTCCGGAGCTTTCCAATAATTGCCTTACTGCTATCAACTCCCATTCTTCTTCTATTGCTTCTTCGCACAGGATCGCAAAGTTCTCACCCAGCGTCATCATAACATTGGTATGATACACAGGATGCCCGTTGTTGTCAACTGCAAAAAAGATTATCGCCCTGACCTTGTTTGCATTGGCAAATTTCTCCAACACTGAAACATCTGTTCTTGGTGAATAGCAAGTGTAGATCACTTTGTTCTCATGATCGATCACCATGCTGCCAGTACCTTCTAAAAATTTTCCTTCTACTTCAAATTCACTCCAGTCCTGCAGGTCTTTTACAACAAACTTTTCTGCAAGCATTTTTAAAATATCGTCTCTCTTTTCAGGGCGACGATTAGGGGCATACATTGGAAAAACAGATACTATTCCTTCGGGTGAAGTGCTCAACCAGTTATTAGGAAATGCTGCGGATGGTTTTACGGGAGTT
>VBAS01000186.1:0-4961 GCA_005882975.1 Bacteroidota bacterium
AAAACGACCTTGGTGCAAAATGAAAGTCTTTGGGGTGGTATAAATGCAATCAAAGAGGTGAATAATGAAGTGCTGCTTGTCACACAACAATATTATAACGGGATACAATACTGTTTGGCTACCAATTTTAAATCAATAGGATTGATAAAGCTAAACAAGGTTACCGGGACACATCTGTCATCAAAATATTATTGTCTTAAATTTTCTGGTACTGGTTGTCTCTCGCAAAACGACTCTTATCTAAACCGGGTACAATTTCTATCTAATGGTAAAATTGTTATTGGAGGAATGATATACGCCTGTGACAAACTTCTTTTTTTCACTATAGAAACGGATCATAATTTTTCCAATCCTCAATGTTATTCCTACGATTATATTGCTCCGTATACTTTGCAGGGCCAAAGTGTTGGGGTTAATCAATTCGGTGAGGTTTCCTTATTTGCCCGGGGTTATAACGGTCAAAATTTTTTGTACGCCACTTTATTGCCCAATGGCAATGTAAAAATGCAGCGTAAAATGGAAATGCCGCCAGGTATAGTTTTATCATCTGGCTCATTTTCGCCCGTCTTTAAAAAACCTGATGATTTTTTGTTCTATGTTAACCAGCAACAAAATGGTCAACAGTCTTTGAGAGTGATAGAATTTAAAGGTAATAATGCTCAAACATCTGATTGTACCGGTAAGGATACTTCATTTCTTGCTGGCCAGTCACATGTAATTGTTCCGATACCACGTAATTGGGATACTATCAGGTTTGAAACCCCAACCATAATTAATACTAATTTTGGCATATCAGATTTTTCATTTCAGCGTGAGGAAGTATGCAGCAGTATAAGCATTTGTGATTCATTAAAGATCATTGGCCGGGATACTATATGTATAGGTGACCCTGTTCAGCAGTTTACGGCTATTAGAAACCCCGGTTGTCTTAAATTGCCAAAATGGAAAATAGACACTTCTGCGATCCGTGCGATTCAAATAATAAACGACACCACTGTTTCAATAACATTCAAAAGATCATGGCAGGGCTATTTATATGCATATAGCAGTTCCTGCAACAGGCTATCAGATTCTTTATACATTAAAGTGATTCCAGCGGTTCTACCTGTACAACTAGGAAGAGATACTACATATTGCAACTCCGTTGTTTTAGATGCAGGAGATAATTTTGCCAGTTATAAATGGCAGGATGGATCTTCCGGCCGTTTTTTTAATGTAGATACTGGTGGGATATATTATGTTTCAGCAAAAGACTTTTGTGGAAATAATTTTTCAGATACAATTCGGCTTTCATCTCCGCCAAAAAATATCTTTATCGGCAATGATACATGTATTCAGCAATTTCCTTTTTTAATTTCTGCAAATTCAGGATTCAAAAATTATCAATGGCAAAATGGTAGTAACAATGCAGGGTATAATGCTACGGTGCCGGGTCTTTACTATGTAAATGCAACCAACGGCTGCAATAACAATTATTCCGATAGTATTATGATCAACCAGGCTGTCCGGCCATTTTCTTTAGGAAAGGATACAACACTATGCGGCCAGCAAACAATTACACTGTCGGCTCCACCGGGATATGCTGAGTATTTATGGCAAGATAATTCAACAAGCAACAGGATGGTTGTTAGTGATACCGGGTATTTTTTTGTCAGGATAACTGATGGATGCAACAAAACATTTACTGACACTATTAGAATAAACCCGTTAAATTTATATTTTTCAGTTGGAAAAGATACGGTTACCATCTGCAAAGAAGAAACCATACAACTGGCTGCCAGCACCGGCTTCACTAATTATTTGTGGCAGCCAAGTTATAATATCAAAGATGCAAATAAAAGAGAGCCATGGGTGAATCCGGGGATAAGTACAAAATACATTGCGACTGCCGAAAAAGGCCCGGGCTGTACAGTTTCCGATACCATCTTCGTTTTGGTAAAAGACTGTCCAACTGATTTCTTTGTTCCATCAGCGTTTACACCAAATGATGACAGGCTGAATGATTTCTTTGGCCCAATTGCTACCGCTCCATTGCAACATTATGAATTTAGAATTTATGATCGCTGGGGCCAGCAGGTATTTTTCTCCAATAACATTCAAAAAAAATGGGATGGGAGAGTTAAAGCTGTTAAACAAAACGCAGGTACATTTGTTTGGCAATGCACCTATAAGTTTTTTAATGGCCCGGACTTGTCAAAGAAGGGAACCTTTGTATTAATAAGATAATTGAAGATTTAAATCGGTTCTACATGTTCGATATGTGTCTTAAGGATTTTCAATTTTTTTTCTCTTAAACACTTATCCTGAAGTCTACGGAACCGTAGGTTAGTGGCTTTGGGAACGCTGCTGGAAACTATTACACCTGTGTAATCCTGAGGCAAAGCTTTTATTTTACTGTTTACATTTTCATATGTGCTGATGATTTGTTCTATTCCGTCGTCAACTTTTACACCTTTCAGTTCTACCAGGTAATATTTTATGGGCTTTTCGATCTTAAAGAAAAAATCGCATTTCTTTTCTGAACCTGTGATTAGGCAGTTGTCAACCTTTACTCTGCAAATGCTTTTATTCGTTTTATTATTAAAAGAAAATCTTTTCCCATGTTCTTTTGCAACATGAGAATTGTCAAAACACTCATTTTTATTTTCTGCTTGTAATGTTTTCTTTAATCCGCTGCAAGGCATTAGTTCGGGTATTTTAAAGCCAGTAGATTTTCAAAGGTAAGGCTCAGCTTTTCAGATACATTATCAATATTGGAGGGTCCTATAGATTTTGTTTCATCATCCATAGTGGAATAACCGGTGCCTTCGTCAAAGAAGTAACAGGAAACTTTATCGTAGTTGATTTGCAAATTATCAGGAACAAGAGCATTTACCTTTTTAGAAGAATCAGGTCGCAGATTTTTAATATTTTCAGCTTGTATCAGGTTATCAAGTGTTGTCAATAGGTATGGACTATGCGTCGTAATAATTAACCTGTCACCCGATTTTTTTAATTTAGATATTATATATTCTGCAAACTCTTTTTGAGAAGAAGGATAAAGATTCAGTTCAGGTTCTTCTATTACAAATAGATTACGCTCCTTTTTTCTTTGCCCGGTATTGTATTCAATAACCAATAACAAAGGAATAACCGATTGCAGGCCGCTTGAAGCTTGCGAGAGTTTAATTTTCGATTTATTTGGTAATTGTATATAATCAGTCCGTTCGTCATATTCATAAGCAACATTTAGAAAATTCACGGGTAATTTTTTTAATGAGTTTCTTGCTTTTTCAAACTTCGCTCCAAAATCAATGATCCATTTTGGAAGTGAAATATTGCTGCTCATCAGTCCAAATATTGATTGAGAAATAGTAGAAAAGAAAAGCCTTTCTGCAGGAATATAAATTGGATTAGTTGTTTCCCTTGCTTTTCCTTTTAAATTTGAAGACACTGCATTATTCTTTAATTCAATCACAAAATCATCTTTCTCATACCTGATGAACGTATCCTTGTTGATTGTAAAATCAATATTATAATCTGCAAGCAGGTTATGGAATTCAATGAAAGTAATTCCGGATTCAAATACCTCATTTTGAAAAATAGAAATGAGCTTAGCAAGTGTGCTTTTGCCACTTGAAGTAGTTCCGATGAAAATATTAATATCCTTAACCTTTACTACTACCTGTGTGATGGGTCCAAAGTTCTTTACTTCTATCTTTTCCATGATTTTTAGCTTTTCACAAAATGCATATGCAATTGCGGTTATACATACGCACTAATCATCTCTTTTTCGATTTCTGTCCGACATTTTGATCGTGAATAATAAGGCGAAAGACTTCTAGTGGGTCCACTTCAAACAATCCTGCCATTGTTCTGATATCTTTTACAGTCAACAAATCACCATCATTGACTCTTCTTCGTAGAGTATTATAGTTGATTTTCATATCTTCCCTTATTGTTGACATTGGCATGATCGTGAAGACGTCTTTCAATCCCTGAATCCCTTTTGATTCTATAAGGGATTTGATTGCCTTGTATCGCTGATCTTTAAATGCTTTCATTTTCTTCCTGTAAAATAGGCCGCCCACCAAAGCAATAGATGAATTTTACCTATTTTAGAATTATAATAATTCTTAAAACGACTAATTGTTTCTATATTTGGAATATATCAGGTTCAATTCAGGCTAACTGTTATTGATATTGGAAATACGATGACAAAAGCTAATCTGGATAAATTCTTTAACTACAAAACATTGCCATTACAGCTGGAACACATTCAAGAAGAATATGCCCTGCTCTTCCGACAGGGAGAACAAGAAGCGCTTGCTTTTTTTTATATAGAATTACATCCAGCACTTTCTTTATACGCTAATAGTATTTTGCAAAATATGGAAATGGCTGAGGAAGTAGCTTCAGACGCTTTTATAAAAATCTGGAAACATCATCAGAAACTGGATAGTTATAATGCCGTCCGTGCTTATCTGTACAAAACTGTTTATAACGGAGCCATCCTGGCAAGGCAAAGAAGTATAAGAAGAAAATTTATAGAATCAACTGAACATTCAACAGATGAAAATATTGACCCTCCAATAGAGCAACTCATAAGAACAGAAACTTATCGTTTGATCCATTCAGCTCTAAAAGATCTTGCACCCGGTAGTCAGAAAGTAATAAAAATGTATTTCCTGGAAGGTAAATCAAGTGGTGAGATCGCAAGAGAATTAAAACTTTCTCGCAGTACTGTCAACACCCAAAAATATCTGGGCCTTGCAGCTCTTCGTAAAAAATTGTTGAACTTATTTTTAATATTTCTCCCTTAATTTATTTTGTTTACTAAATTTCTCCTGCATTTTTCTGCATCTTTTAGTACATTTTACCTCCTCGCTAATTCTTATTATATCCTTTACTAACTTAACAGTATGAAAGAAAATCCTTACGGGCATTTAGATGAAGGTGCTTACCGCATTGCCTACCTCATT
>VBAS01000186.1:5014-7556 GCA_005882975.1 Bacteroidota bacterium
CAGGTTATGTAAGGCAAACCCTTACCGAAAAAGAGCATGACGAACTCGACGATTGGATCACCGCCGATGATAAGAACATGCAATTATTTGAAGAACTAACCGATGAAAAAAATATTGAAGCGAATCTGGCCTGGATGGATGAAGTTAAGTCCAAGCAATCTTATGAAGCCTTACAGCAAGCTGGCAAATTCAAAAGATCAACAAAGAGATTTAAACTTAAGCCGATATGGATAGCCGCTGCATCGATTGTTTTATTGGCTGGCGCCTTTTTCATTTTCCGAAATATAAATAATGGCAATGCAAATAACTCAGAAATGGCAAGTTCAGATACGACTAAATTAAAGCCTGGCGGCAATCGTGCCACACTCACTTTTGAAGATGGTTCCAGCATAGATTTAACCAAAGCTAAAAATGGTTTGATGAAGAATGATAACGGAGCTGATATCATTAAACTGAGTGATGGAATTCTCATGTATGACCCGCACAACACTGATGAAAATTTATCAGCTGTTCATACATTGTCTACACCAGTAGGCGGACAGTATCAGGTTACGTTACCGGATGGCACCAAAGTTTGGTTGAATGCTGCAACTACATTAAAGTATCCTTCCCAATTTACAACTGGTGAACGCAAAGTAGAAGTTCACGGCGAAGCTTATTTCGAAGTTGCTAAAGATGAAAAAAAACCTTTTCGGGTAGTTCTTACTGATAGTACTGATATCGTCGTATTAGGTACCCATTTTAATGTAATGTCCTACAACAATGAGAAAGACAAAGAAATTACATTGCTTGAAGGAAGCGTAAAAATATCGCAGCAATCAGCAGTTAAAGGCATGCAGTCAGCTGTTATCAAGCCCGGTCAGCAAGTTGTGCTCACTCACAACTCACCATTCACGATTCATGACAACATAGACTCAGAAGAAATTACTGGATGGAAAGATGGTTGGTTTGTTTTTCATGATGCTCCGATTGAATCGGTCATGCGTCAGGTAGAAAGATGGTATGATGCAAAAATTGTTTACAAGGGAGAAGTTAAAGAGCTGTTTAATGCTACTATTCTACGTAAAGAGCCTTTGTCAAAACTTCTTCATTATCTGGAGACAAACGGTTACGTTCATTTTAAGGTAGAAAATAAAACTATTTATGTATTACCCTGACGATTAAAAAACTATTGGTTAATCCAAATAAAAACCGCTTCGTGATCTAGACGAAGCGGCGAGTGGTTTGGATTAACCCTACTATCAAATGAGGCTATCAACTGAATTCAGAAAAACCCAAACCTGTCCCGAGGTGATCGGGACAAAGCAAATCTATGCAATTAAAAGTTTTCGGACCACTGCACAAAACCTTACTCGCTATGAAGCTTTTAATACTGCTTATGACTGTAGTATGCCTGCAGGTCTCGGCAAGAAGCTATAGTCAGACGATAACATTATCTCTTGAAAATGCTCCGCTCGAACAAGCATTTAAAGAGATCAAAAAACAAACTGGTTATTCTTTTGTTTATACGAGAGCCCAGATTAAAAGCACGTTTCCTGTGACCTTTCAAGTTAAAAATGGTCAATTAAAAGATGTTCTTGAACTCTGTTTGCGAGATCAACCGCTTTCATTTGTTATTGAGGATCACTATATCGTGATCCAAACAAAAATTCCTGTTATTCATCAACCTCCTTCACAATTTTTACCAATTGATGTTTCAGGTCGTGTCATCAATGAACAGGGTTATGGAGTGATTGCTACAGTTACTGAGAAAGGGACAAATAATGCTGTCAGCACGAATGCTGATGGCTATTTTTTATTCAAAGGATTGGATAAAGATGCAACGCTGGTAATTACAGGTGTAAGTATAGAATCTTATGAAATAAAAATAAATGGGAAAACGGATCTGGCTACAATTATTATAATGACAAGAATTGTTTCCGGTGCTGACATTCAGATAATAAGTACCGGCTACCAGGTGATTCCAAAAGAAAGAGCCACAGGAAGTTTTGCAACTGTTAGTAAAGAGCAATTTGACAAACGTGTGTCCCCTGATGTTCTAAGCAGATTAGAAGGGATAACGTCAGGACTTTTATTCAATAGAAATACGCTTGCATCATCAACGGGTTTCGATTTAAGTATTCGTGGACACAGTACATTGTTTGCGAATGACCAACCTTTGATAGTAATTGATAATTTCCCTTATGATGGCAACATAAACAGTATTAATCCAAATGATATTGAATCCATATCTGTGTTAAAAGATGCTGCGGCCGCATCAATTTGGGGAGCAAGATCCGGGAATGGCGTAATTGTTATTACAACAAAAAGAGGCCGGCAAAATCAAAGTTTTTCAGTGGAATTAAATAGTAACCTGACGCTTGGGGAAAAACCAAACGTTTTTTATAACCCCAATTTTATATCCTCAAATGATTTTATAGATGTGGAACAGTCATTGTTTAATTCCGGATTTTATAACTCTCAGTTAAATAATCCAACACAAGTTATCTCTCCAGTCGTTCTAATTCTTGCAAAGCAAAGAGCTGGTCTTATTTCTTCTTCA
>VBAS01000186.1:7570-12918 GCA_005882975.1 Bacteroidota bacterium
AGATTATAGAAATGATTTCGAAAAATATGTTTATCAAAACTCAGTGAACCAGCAATACGCTTTGAATCTTAAAGGAGGCGGCGACAAACATGATTATTTCTTTTCTGTAGGATATGATAACGTCTTAAACAACCTGGTTGGGAATAAAAACGAAAGGGTTACTTTAAATTCTAATTATAATTTTCGCCCTGCAAAGAATTTGACTTTTTCAGTTGGTCTTAATTTCATTCAAGGTTCATTTCAAAACAATAGTGTAATCAATGACATAAAACCCGGAATTTCAAAGCAATTATTTCCTTATGCTCAACTGGCAGAAATAAATGGCAATTCTTTGGCAATTGTTCGTGATTATAATTCTAATTATTTAGACACAGTCGGAAATGGGAAATTACTGGATTGGAAATATAAACCACTAGATGAAACAAAAAACATAAATAAAACAAATAACTTAACTGAGAACCGGGTCAATTTAGGGATCAAATATAATTTTCTAAAAAACTTTTCCACTGAAGTTAAATATCAATTTTATAAATCAACAACAAGATCTCAGAATTATTACAATGATTCCACATATTTTGCCAGGAATACCATCAATAAGTTTAGTCTGATAAGTGGAAATACAATCACAAGACCAGTTCCATTAGGAAGTATTTTAGATCAGATCAACAATTATTCAACTTCGCATAGAGGTCGTTTTCAATTAAACTATAATAATAGTTGGGGACAAAGACACAAATTGATCTCTCTCGCAGGCGCGGAAATAAGCCAGGTGATCAATGAAACTAATTCATATACCACTTATGGATATAGTAAAAATAATGGCACATTCAGGAATGTTAATTATGACATACCATACCAACAAAACCCTTCTGGAGCTGCAAATATTCCGAGTGGATATTCCATTTCAAAATTTACAGACAGGTATATTTCATATTTTGGTAATGCTGCTTATACATTTAATGACAGGTATACTTTTTCTGTTAGCGGAAGAATAGATAAATCTAATTTGTTCGGTGTAGATATCAATCAAAAATCAATTCCTTTGTATTCAGTTGGATCTTTGTGGGATATTAGCAAAGAACATTTTTATAAACTTCCCTGGCTTCCTTTGCTTAAGTTAAGAGTCACTTACGGATATAATGGAAATGTCGATAAAAGTGTAACAGCCTACACTACCATACAACAATTAAGCAACTCATTTTATTATGGTTTACCATATGCAAATATTTCAAACCCAGGAAATCCAGAACTAAGATGGGAGAAAATTCGAATGTTGAATTTTGGTTTGGATTTTTCGTTCAGGAATAACATTTTATCAGGAAGTTTGGAATATTATCTGAAAAATGGAATCGATTTAATTAGTAATTCTCCCTTGCCAACTTCGACTGGTTTGAGCAGCTATCGGGGAAATACAGCGAACACAGAAGGACACGGATTTGATATCGTGATTAATAGCAGAAACTTCAGCACTTCCAATTTTAAATGGACAACAAATTTTATTTGTAGCTATGCCTTAGATAAGGTTACTAAATATGATGTAAAATATTCTACCCTTAATTATGTTAATTTGGGAGCTGGCCTTACAGGTAATATTATGCCTTTAGTGGGCAAACCTATATTCGCCATTTACAGTTATAAATGGGCTGGACTCAACCCCAACACCGGCGCTCCCCAGGGATATCTGAATAAAACAATAAGCGTTGATTATGCGAACATAATTAAGACCCCTATTGATAGTGTAGTTTTTAATGGCACTTCGCGTCCAACCACTTTTGGATCAATAGGAAATTCACTTTATTATAAAAGATTATCACTTTCTTTTAATGTTACCTATAAGTTGAACTATTATTTCAGAAGAACCTCAATTAACTATTCTCTTTTAATTAATAACTGGGGTGGTCATAAAGATTTTGCTTCAAGATGGAAAATTCCAGGAGATGAGGCATTCACAAATGTTCCATCAATTCAATATCCTCCTTTAAATGCTAATAGAGAAACATTCTACCAGTTATCTGAAGTTTTAGTCGAAAAGGGAGATCACATTCGCCTGCAGGATATAAGTATCAGCTATGATATTATCAAATCAAAAAAGCCAAAAACTTTTATTTCGGATTTACAAGTATACGGATACGTGAACAATGTAACCATACTTTGGAGAGCAAATAAACAACACTTAGACCCTGATGTTTATTCAACAAATCTTCCCAACCCACGAACTTATTCAATAGGAATTAAAGCAAACTTTTAAATCATAGACTATGAAAAGTACACATCTAACACATCTAAAATATTTCTTACTATTAAATATACTTTGCGTCTTAATACTTGGTTCAAGTTGTAAAAAACAAGATCAATTTCTTGACGAAAAGCCCAATATTAGTTTAGCGGTTCCCGTAACGCTAGAAGATTTTCAATTACTATTAAATAATAATTTAGTTTTTAATCTGGCCTCTCAGCCAGCATTAGGTACTGTTTCATCTGATGAATATTACGTAACATCAGCAGATTGGGCTTCGGCATTTACTCCGGAAGAAAGAAATGCTTACATTTTTTCGAAAGATATTTTTCAGGGAACTCTAATTACGAATGAATGGATGACACCGTACAGACAAGTTTATTATTCAAATATAGTTTTAGAAGGAATTGAGAAGATCGATATTAAGCCTGGTCAGGAAAGCCAGTACAATCAAATCAAAGGCAGCGCATTATTTTTTAGATCCCTTGCTTTTTATGATCTTCTCGGGACATTTGCTTTGCCATATGATAGTGCTACAGCAAATACTGATTTAGGTATCCCTTTGCGCTTTAGTTCTGATTTAAACATTAAGTCAGTTCGGGCAAGTGTAAAAGAAGGGTATGACCAAATAACCCAGGATCTAAAAGCTTCCCTTTTACTTCTACCGGATAATTCTATCTACAAAACACAACCGTCAAAAATTGCAGCACTAGCTTTATTGGCTCGGGTATATTTATCCATGCGCAATTATTCTTTAGCTTATCAATACGCTGATAATTGTTTATCCGTCTATAACACACTTGTTGATTTTAATACTTTAACTCCAACTGTAAATGCGATTAGTACCTCATTCATAGCTGAAGTCCTTTATCACACTTCCATAGAGAATTATGATATTACAGATCGAACAATTGCAATAGTTGATTCTACCTTATATAATTCCTACGACGTTAACGATTTAAGAAAAACAATTTTCTTTTCAATTGTTGGTGGCAAGATCAGATTTAGAGGTACATACGATTATCGGGGAAATAAGTTTAGTGGTCCTGCAACAGATGAAATTTACCTGATCAGAGCTGAGTGTAATGCCAGGAGCGGCAATACATCTACCGCTATGAAAGATTTAAATGACTTACTTCGTACTAGATGGAAAAAAGTAAGTGGCTTAAGTACATATGTAGACCAAATCGCTTCAAATGCTAATGATGCTTTAATAAAAATACTAACAGAGCGAAAAAAGGAGCTAATTTTTAGAGGTATTAGATGGACAGACCTCAGGCGACTTAATAAAGAGGCACAATTTACAACAACAGTTACCCACATTATAAATGGTATCTCTTATTCATTACCCCCCAACAGTCCGCTTTACGTAATGCCAATACCCAATGACGAAATTCAATTGAATGGATTGCCTCAAAATCCACGCTAAAACTTAACGCTTACTAAAAAAATATTTATGAAAAAACTTTGTATAGCTATCCTTGTGTTCTTTACAAACCTCTCCTGTTCTTTCGGAAAAGATATCCCAGCAAAAATATCTGGTTCATTACCATTCTTGAAAAACGGAGATTCTGTCGAATTGATTTTGTTTAAATACGGATATTTTGAGTATAATGAAAATTTCCAAACTATTTATCATTCAAGAGTTGTAAATCATTCATTTCAATTTACGATTCCTATAAGTAACTATCCTTTATATTTTAATTTGACGTTTAAGGGGAGTTCCAAGTCAAGTCTATACTCATATTTAATTGAGAACGGCGATGATATTAATATTATCAATAATCAAGACAGTATTATTTATAGGGGTAAAGGATCAGGAAAATGGAATGTCATCTCTCGATTAACAAAATTAGAAAAGCTATGCCTTGCAGGTTTGCCAGGTCAATCAAATATTTCAACTATTCAAAAACGATTTGAGATAATTGATTCTTGTGTTATAACACAACTTAGTTTGCTCAATTCAAATAGAGGAAGCTTAAGTGATAAGGCATTTATATTATTGAGAAGCGATATACTATCAAAATCTTTATTAAAAACATACTTTTTGCAAACAAAGGATTCAGATCTCAAAATCTATGTGGATGTACTATCAAAATACAAAAATCATCTCATTTTAGATTCAACTCTAAACTCATTTGTAAATGAAAATCACAATGACCTTAAATATTCCTGGGGTCTTACACCAGCCTTGCTTTCAAGATACTATTATGATTCATGTATTGCCTTATATAAACCATTTTCTACAAGAGCTTGTTATAATTATTTAGTAAAAAATTACCATGGTGCATTACGGGAAAAACTTGTTACATATTTGTTGTTAGATTATAAAATTATCTATTCATATAGATGGGTTGAAGATGTTTCTTCCTGTATAGATGATGCAATTAATTATGTCAAGAACAAGGACTTTAAAAATTATCTTCACAATAAAGGAAGGAACAAAGTCATATAATTTTAATCTTCCTGATGCAGAGGGAAAAATCATCAACATGACAGACTTAAGGGGCAAAGTTGTATTACTAGATTTTTGGTTTACCGGCTGTGCTAATTGCATCCTTATTCAGCCTTGGCTAAAGAAAATTGAAGAGAAATTTAAAAATGATTCTATATGTTTTGTAAGTATTTCAACTGATAAAGACAAAAATCGCTGGTTAAAATCAATTAAAGAAGGAAAGTACACTACTCCGGCATCTATAAATTTATTTACAGAGGAAAAAGGAGAAAATCACCCTATAATTAAGCATTATTGTATCATGGGGTATCCGACTTTAATACTAATTAACAAAGATGGGAAACTCTCTGCCACTCCTATTGATCCACGTGTTGATGATGGGAAACAGTTAATTTCCTTAATAGAGCAGGCACTAGCAAAAGATAAGTATACAAGTAAGCTGCCGGTTAACTATAGCCGGCAAGCTTACTAAATGAAAATGTTTACTCCACTACCTTATCTCCATATCTTATTTCCGTCCGATACATAATCGTTGGGGGTAAAATTATCAGCAGGCGCCTGGGTCGCAGAATAACCTGCGCAACCCGGTCCATTGGAAAGACATGATAAGCTTCCCGTGGTTGTTGCCCAGGTATACCCGCCACTCCCATCACTTAT
>VBAS01000186.1:13027-16236 GCA_005882975.1 Bacteroidota bacterium
CAATTTGATTTTTTTCATAAAAAAATTTTAGTTAATAATGAATGCTTACTCTTTTAACAGGTTTTCAGCATCCCCTGTTTCACCTGCCATAGTTGCAACTCAAGCAGGTTTTCATGCATGAAATAAGTTTATGTAAATACTACTTCTTGTAATTCTTTTGTTTTCTGTTTTTGTTTAGTGCTTTTATTGATCAACAAAATGCCTGCTATTGATATTCCTTCAAAGAATAAATTAAAAAACATGTGCTGTTTCCAGGTCAGGCTTTTGATCACGCCTCCGCAGGAACAGGGGACTCTGTCAAAAAAGTGTAACAACACCGTGGCAGTGTAAATGGTAAATAATGACATCAATATAAAAGATGCCCATAGTCCGATTTTACGTGTCCGGTCAAATAGTAAGGCTATAGAAATTATGATTTCAATTGCAGGAATAGTCCAAACAAAGTATGGCGTCATCCAGTTTGGAAATGGCTGGTTGTCCATATCATGAATAAAGACTTTAAAGTCCAAAAATTTAATGACCCCTGCATAAAGAAAAAGTAAGATTAGAGTAGCAGATATAATTTCAACAATTGTGTTTCGTTTCATATATGTTGATTTATAGTCAATGAATCATTCGCTTAGGATTATACTCTTCATTCTGGCAAGTTGAATTAATAAAGTTCTGTGTTAGATCAATTCGATTCTATTCATTGTGTTTGCGGTACGATATGAAAGTTTTGCGAGAGGTATTTTTTTATCCTCTGAGGGATCTTGGAGTTTTTCCAAATCTTTTCCGAAATGCAGTAATAAAATTTGTAGAACGTGAGTATCCAACCGATAACCCAATGGCTTTTATCGGCTTGTTTGTTGTTAATACCAGGTCCCTGGCATGTTGCATCTTTTGTTCCGCAAGCCATTCGAACATTCCCATATTGAAATGTTGACGGAAACCGGTTTTAAGCTTCAAACTGTTAAGCGCAACCTGTCTCGAAAGAAAACGAAACGAAGGCGGCTTTTTGGAAATATAACTTGCAAGGATCTTTTTTGCTTCATGTATTCTGGATATTTCCCACGGAGTAAAATTATGATCGGTTGCTTTTCTTTTAAATGTATTCTCCATCATTTGATAAAGCAACTCTCTCACCTTAAGATCAAAATAAAAACGGCATGTAGCTTCATCGTATGGGCAGTTTAGTATTTGAACAGTTATCTCACTCATTGATGGCAGCATCCAGCATTTCTTTCCCGGAAGCACAGATGAAGTCGATTCGATCAATATTTGCTTCAGCTCGGGAAAATATGGAATAAGTTCTTCTACAAGTTGGGGAGAATAGAATATATCAAGTGTCCTGTATTCAGTATTCTTTTCAAATTTTGCCTTGCAGGGAGTTGCCTCTGTAAAAAAACAACTGTATTGATCTTGTCTTAAATGAATTTTCCCTATTGTTTTAAATTCCTTGCGCATTCCATTCTTCAGCATAAAATAACTGTACATCCCTTGCAGATTTATACTCCCTGTCGCAACGATATTTTGAAAGAATTTAGCAACTCCGAGGCGGATCGAATAACCCTCTCCCGTTAATTCCTGTATACTGATTTGTCCAACATTTGTTTTAGCAAAGACAGCAATAGCGCCGCGAAGAACGGGACCGTTATATTCAGTAGGTAATCCTTTTACAAATTCCAGCTGTCCGCCGCCGTTTGATAAGGTCAACTCAATAGCCATAGGTTTGTTTTAAACCGTTAATGTTACTAATCAAGGGCCTTAATTGGAAATATTATTTATGCAGAATTGTAGTCAATTACTCTTGTTCAAAAATATCATTTCTCTCCGAAAGTCAAAATGATTACTGTTCTTAATACCGGTTTCATTACTTTTTTATGCTTCCGCAAAACTTTGATAAGTATCAAGTAAGGCTACACTTTCCTGGTCGCAATGCGCTTCCGAAACTGATCTTAAGTGTATCTTCTTAACTTTATTAAGACTATGAAGCCACTACTCACTCCTCGCCTGTTCAAAATTCTTATTTACCTGGTACTCTTTTTTCTTCTCGGGACAGCGATCGGCAGAGCTGCAGCAATGTTGGGTTTTACTGGGTTTTAATTTCCTTTGAAAATTGTTCAATACATTTTCTTTACTAAAACGCTTATCCATACTGCATTCCAGTGACCTTGATCAAGCCTGTCAAGGTTTTTCAATCCTTTTCCTGGTTCTTTTTGTGTTGCACTAAAGCAATACAAATTTTATGGCAGTAAACATTCTCACCAAAGAAGATCTCTCCATATTCAAAGACGAATTACTGACAGAGATCAAAACGATAATTCATCAATCACCACATCAACACAAGAAATGGTTAAAGACAGATGAGGTAAAAAAATTGCTAAAAATTTCTCCCGGCACTTTACAAACACTTCGTGTCAATGGCACGATCCAATTCAGCAAACTTGGTGGCATTATTTATTACGATGCCGATTACATTGAAAAGATTTTAAAAGAAAATTCACGGCCAGTCGAACATCCTGTCCGACGATAAACGATTTCACCTTCTTAGAGGGGCGGATTAAAACAACTCACTTATGTAGTTCACGGGGTGGGTTTCATTCACCATTCACAATTCACACTATGCACACTCCATACCGTGGCCGCAGTCACACAAAAAAGCAGAATAATAACTGCAAACAAAAAATAACTACGGAGGAAAGAAAAAAGCGAAAGCAATTAAAACAGTTTGCAAAACTCTTTCCTCAATGGCAGCACTTCCTCCCCTGCTGCCCGCTATCCCCCGTTAGCGGGGGAAGTATTTCAATCCCAAGGAAAACTTCAAAAAGGGGTGGATTTAATTCACTAATCACCATTCACCACTCACCACTATGAACTACATCCGACACCTAAATGCATTTTTCTCCCTTGTAAAAACCGACAACAGGCTCACTGCTTCGCATGTGAGCCTTTATATCGCACTGTTTCATTACTGGAATTTCAATCGCTTCAATAATCCTTTCTCAATCTATCGCGAAAACATTATGCAGTTAAGCAAACTTTCGAAAAACACTTATCACAAATGCCTCAAACAACTACATGAAGCAAAATACATCTACTATCATCCATCACCATCAAAATTCCAGGCAGTCAGGATCAGTATAATTCGCCTTGACAAAGAAGAAGAATCACCAACTCAATACAAACAACTCGATCTATTTCCCCTTCTTGAGGGGGTGTTTCGACGA
>VBAS01000186.1:16250-21848 GCA_005882975.1 Bacteroidota bacterium
TAAGACCGACAGTGTCGCAGATTTGAGCCACTACAGTCCCAATATTGAGACCGATACGGTCGCAAATTTTGGACACTCTTATAAACCAAACAGTAATAAACAGGGAGAAGCCCCCACCCATGAAATTTTTGAAAGAAATAAAAAAATACAGGATGCAGTAAACGACCTGGGCGCCGGTGTCGCAAAATTGGTACACATACCATCACAAGTTGAAGTAGAACAATTCTTCCAAGATAACAACCATCCAAAAGGTGAAGCAATAAAATTTTTCAACCACTACAAAGCACTTCAATGGAAGCTGCAAGGCAAAACTCCAATCCTTGATTGGAAACCATTAGTTGAAAAATGGATGCAGAATGCGAAGCGGTGGAATGATAAGAAACAGCCCACAAGTGAACCCGTGAAAGACATTCAATACCTATACGATTCATTTCTTCAAGGCACCAAAATATTTAAACATATTCTACCCGAACACTTCGATCAACTCAGCCTTGTATTAACAGACGATACACTACAGAATGCAAGGAGCGAAAGGATCAACCAGGTATCCGGAACAAATCAGCAATCGCTTAATGATCTGTGGCAGGCTTATCTTAAAAATGATTCAGCCAATGAACTACTGCTAAAGGACAAACCCATTCTCATTGCACTAGCAAAACGAATTGCAGTAATAAAACATTTTCATAACCTCAAAAACAAAACAATATGAACATCAAAAACTACACATCCACAGTCGATGCATCACGAAGCATGGCAAAAATTGAAGAATTACTTGTCGAGATCGGTGCAACAAACATCAATAAACAGTATGCTGATAAGATCTCCACCGGCATCACATTTCTTCTATTCGACCAGCAGCTGCAGCAGACCTTGCCGTTTCATTTAAAAGCACAAGTAGAAGAATGTTTTACTATTCTTTGGAAAGATGTAAAACGACCACGACCCGACACAAGAACGATATTGCGACAACAAGCAAGTAAAACAGCATGGAAAATTTTATCGGACTGGACCGAAATTCAATGCAGCATGATTTTACTTGGCCAGGCAAAGCCCTTACAAATGTTTTTGCCATTTATGTACGACACCAAAAACAACGAAACCCTTTTCGATAAGGTCTCCACCGGTAAAGTAAAATTATTACCACAATAGCAATAATTTGCATGTCCACAAACATCAGGTAATATTAACAATGTCCACCATTACATTAATAGCAACCGGTCACAAAGAAAATGGCTTGTGCAACTCTCAGGAGCTATTCAAAATAATTGAACAAATAAGCCCTGACGTAATTTTTGAAGAGATCCCCCCAGGAAAGTTTGAAGCGGTTTATGAAGGAACTCGCCAGGCTTCCTTAGAAGTAAAAACCATCAAGGCATATTTACAAAAATATCCAGACACTCATCACTATCCGGTCGACCTGGATATTGAGCAAGCAACTGAGAAAGAAATCAAGAAAGAGGTTGATGGGATCTATTTTATATGCAAAGATTATAGTCCTGAGTATAATTATTTAGATAGCTTAATCCCATATTGGACAGAAAAATACGGTTTCCCATTTCTCAATAATGATCGATGCAGTGAGATACTATCGCGTAAAAAGGCTCTGGAAAAGCAAATATTGAATACACTAAGAAAGGACAAGAATCAAAGGGCCATGAACCATGAAAGGCTCGAGCTTGCATATAAACATTGGATTGACCAAATTGATGATAGAGAAAATGAGATGCTAAGAAACATTTACAGCTACATGGAACAAAAGAAATATGACAGGGCACTATTTCTTGTGGGGGCGGCGCATAGAAAACCAATGCAGCAAAAAATAGAGGAGTACGAATCGAAAGAATCATTCAAATTGAATTGGACATTTTATAATAACTAAGATTTACCATCCACCCAAACCGGCTAAAAAATCTTCTCCCCCTGGACCGAGATCCAATGCAGCATGGTTTTACTTGGCCAGGCATACCCTTTGCAAATGTTCTTGCCTTTCATGTACGACATGAAATCAAATGAAACTCTATTTGACAAAGTGAGTAGTGGAAAAATGAAACTTTAACTCAGTAATACTGATTTGCTGCAGGAATCTATCTTTGTTGGAATGAATGATTATGTCCATATTTCACTTCCCCACTTTTTAGATGTTATTGAAAAACGATTGGGTGAGTATCGTGAAGCATTGTTCGGAACCCGTCAGTCCTTCGGCATGGAAAACGCTATGCTCACGTCACGATTGCATAATATGCAAACGTTAAGACAATTGATCGCTCAGAACAAACTGACAAATGGTGATTTTTGGGGTTATGGGATTAACCACATCTCGGATGGAGTTCAAGAATATTCCTCTATAGATGTAGAAGTCATTAAACGAACTGGCGGTTTAAATAAACACCATGAGCCATTTCGCAATTTTATGCTATTAATGTTCAAAGTTGAAAACAATGCATTTTGGGTAAGCACATTCGTAATTGATACTTGTTCACCAAAAATAAATTCGTCTATTAACTCACGTTTCAGCCTTTCAATTTTTGAGCATGCTCGTATGCGAACCATTGGCCAGGATATTTTCGTTGACATCTACTTTAAAGGTATTGGCAAGCCAGTTTCTTTTCAGATTGAAACCTATCATCTTGCTCGAAATTATTTCTCTAATCAAACTCTTGCCAGTTATTACATTGGTCAATTTGAAAAGTTGGATAACGTACCAGTTGAATCAAATTCATTAAAATCTGCAACCAAGCAGGATCGTCTTAAATTTGCCAATGATACTACCAGCATGTTAATTAACGGACTCAGTCGCTTAGTTCTATTCTATCTCTACAAACAACGTGGCGACAAAGGAAATATCTACGGAAACATTTCAGCCAATACTGGGTTACATTCCGCAAAGGAATCGGAAGATATCTGTACTAAATTATACGCCGCAGGTCTTGCAGAATGGCGTGATAACCGTGTGTTCATCACTGAATCAGGTCGCCTATGGGTTGAAAAATTCTATGAGGACCAAGATGACAAGATTCGTGAATTTGTATATGATGATTATGATTTCGCTCTGTTGCGTTTTTTGTATGAACAGGAGATACCAATTAAGATTGACGATTTTCCGGAAATACTTATGGACGAAGCACCCAAATTAACAACTGGCTACCCATCAATGAATCTACATCACATGCTCGAGATTGAGTTCCGGAAATACATAGACAACCCGATGAATAAATACGAACTTAACAAAGCAGGCCGGAAGTATTTTGAGCATCTTGCAAAAAAGAAAAATTTTACGTTCAATGGGCTAAATGCTGCACTTGGCAAAAAAAACAACAACAATATTTTCATAAGCTATTCACATGCTAACAAACAGTGGCTGGAAAAGGTCCAAACACATCTAAAGGCACTCAAAAACTATGGACAAATTGAGTTTGATTACTGGGATGATACAAAATTGATATCAGGTGATAAATGGGAAGAAACAATCTCTCATGAACTGGATCGTGCCGGCATTGCAATCCTAATTATATCAACAGACTTCTTTGCTTCAGACTTCATAAAAGCAAAAGAGCTTGCTCCCCTTTTGAAGAATGCAGAAATTAAAGGGACACGAATTATGCCATTGATCATTTCTCACTCCATATTTAAAACTACATCGATTGCACAATTTCAAGCGGTAAATGATCCTTTACATCCATTAGACAGTTTAGCAGAAACGGAACAGAATAAAATACTTGTCAAAATGTGCGATGATATCGGAACACATATGTCAGTAATGCCGATCAATAAATAATTAAAACCCATTTGAAATCTGGTAGCAATGCTAAATCCAATGCAATTAGAACAATTATGCCAGCAAGACTTAGATTTTTTAATCCATATCGCATAAACTATTTCTTAAAAAATACCTATGAAAAGGAAATCAATATTTGACGAAAAAGCGATCAAACATTTTTATAAAGATGTGTTGCATCAATTGCTGCCCAAAGCACGGCACCAGTCAATCGGCTTTTTTGGTGCCGCACAAGCCAAAAGAGCTGGCAATGTAAGAATTGACCTTGCTGATTCAAACGAAATAAATGTTGATTCCCCATATTTCTATACAAAACCATATACATTCATACACTATACATCCTTGCAGGCATTAATGCATATACTAAGAAATAAAAAACTTAGATTGTATAATTTGAACGGCATGGATGATAAGCAGGAATTTATTGTTCCCTTAAAATATCTCAATAAAAATCTTTCTGAATACGAAATTGACGAAATAAAAAGACGCATATATTGCCTTTCTCTTTGCGAAACTTCTCTGGAAGAGAAAGGGCAAAGTCTTTCAGCATGGAGGGAATATGGAGATAAAGGAAACGGAGTTGGTATTGTTTTATCATTTGAAGAAAAATACGCCAAAGAATGGGTATATTTTATGTTGAGCAAAATACAATATGACAAAAAGGCTCATCAAAATTTTCAGGCAATAGATAAAATGTATAATGAATTTAAGGTAACCCATAATCTTACGATCAATAGCTTTGACAATATCCTTTACAAGTATTTTGCATTTCATAAACACAATATGTATAAGGTCGAAAAAGAAGTAAGGTTATTGTATTGCCAGGGCTTATCCTATAATGATAATGCACCAGCGCATGATGATATAAATAGAAGGCATGAAAAAACAACATTCATTGAATTAGAATTAGAGTGGGATTGGACACAAGAACAAAAAGAGTTTATAGTCAAACAGGGAATAACCCCACACATGGTAAGGCCAGTCATAAGTATTGACAAAATCATTTTTGGTTATCGTATTGCAAACAAGGCCAAATATGAAATCGCTGAAGTAATACAAAAACTTACAAAAAACTACAAGAAGAAGCCTTTCATTCTTAATAGCAAATTGCAAGATCAAGTTTAGAATTTGAATCGCAGTTTTTCTCTTTTACAAGACATGAAATCAAACGAAACTCTATTAGATAAACAAACTCGTAAACAAAATTCTAAGACTAATGTAGCTTTGATGCATGAATAGAACCTGTGTTTGGTGCCAAAAAACTGAATCCGAAGTGAGTTTTTCCAGGATTGCCCATATTTTTCCAAAATCATTAGGTGGCCAGCGTTTATGTAAAAATGTATGCGATTCCTGCAATTCCTATTTTGGGAGTAAACAAATTGGTCTTCCATCAGTTGAGATTGCTTTAAAAGAACCCTTAAATATTTCAAGACTTTACCTGCTGAGCCAGCTAAATAAAAATGAAAAGCTTCCCAAATTTAAATCAGAATATTTTGATTATGATTTGAAAAAGCATTTAATTAATCCACGATATAAATATAGGTTGATAAGCGATTTTCAGAGCACTTTTACAAAACAGTTTAAAAGAGGCGTATATAAAATATTTCTTGAGGAACGGAGTGAAAGTGTTGGGGATGCTTTTAATTCAACCTTTGATTTTATTCGTGAGTTTTCCCGTTACGGTATTGGAGATTATCCTGTGTTCTATTGTCAGCCTAATATTCCTGCCATTTTCGCATCAATGGAAGACCTGAAAAATCCAGTAATCAGGTTCACAGAACATTCAGAAGAAATAATGAAACAATTCGGTTTCTATAGTTATT
>VBAS01000456.1:0-491 GCA_005882975.1 Bacteroidota bacterium
ACAGCCTGTGTAACCCCCGTAAAGGAGAACCCACCATCATGAAACAGGTTCTGCATAGTGACCATTCTTGTGAGGTCACTGAACATTAATGCAATATAATTGGCGCAATCTTCTGCAGATGCATTACCTAAGGGGCTCATGGCTTCCGCATAATTGATAAACCCATCAAAACCCTTTACACCACTTCCTGCAGTTGTTCGCGTGGGTGATTGTGAAATGGTATTCACTCTTACTTTATTTTTTACGCCATAATGATAGCCAAAACTCCGGGTGATACTTTCCAATAATGATTTGGCGTCGGCCATTTCATTGTAATCCGGAAACACCCGTTGGGCGGCAATATAAGTCAGTGCCACTACACTGCCCCATTCACTAATTGCATCCATATCCCAGGCAGTACGAAGTACTTTATGCAGGCTCATGGCAGATATATCCAATGACTTCTGGTTCCATTCATAATTGATCTCGGTATAGTGTTTGTCTTTTCTCAC
>VBAS01000456.1:525-2160 GCA_005882975.1 Bacteroidota bacterium
CAAAATGTTCCATAGATTTTTCAAACAGGTTTTTCAAATCCTCCATATTGGTAACATCAGCCCCGATAACAGGAGCATTCCCGCAAATTTCTGAAAGTTTATTGATCTCACCCATACGCAAGGCAACAGGGGCATTGCTCAGGACTATCTGAGCCCCTTCCTCGTAACATTTCAATGCTGTTTTCCAGGCAATGGATTTTTCATCCAAAGCACCGAATATGATTCCTTTCTTTCCCTTAAGTAAACTATTTGCCATAGCGATTTATTTTTTGATTTCTAATTGCGGGTAAAAGTAACAATAAAAGATTATTCAGCATCTGCCAGAAAGCCATAGCTTTTAATAAGTACAAACAAACCTCCAAGCAATAAACCAACATTTACCAATAACAAGAGCAGTGAATATCCCGCCAGCTCCCAGCCGGTTTCACTTTCATTTATTTTTTGATTCAAATACCGGAACGATGAATAACCCATCATCAGTACTACGCCAAAAATGATAATAAATAAAAGCAGCTTATATACCGGTGACATATTATGGAGCAGTCTTTATTCAGAAACCTTGTGTAGCAAATTTGCAGATTAGCGCATCTTTAATTTCCCACCATTTCCTTTGCATTCTCCAGGGCGGCCGCTGTAGGTTTTTCACCGCTTAACATTTTTGCAATGGTAGTAATCCTTTCTTCAGTAGTTAGCCGTCGAATATTTGTTTTAACCATATCCTTAACGATCTCCTTGTAAACAAAGAAATGGGAATCAGCTTTACCGGCTATTTGGGGTTGATGGGTGATACAGATCACTTGCCGTTTTACAGCCAATACTTTCAAAATAATTCCTACCTGTTTAGCCGCTTCACCTGAAATACCCGTATCAATTTCATCAAAGATCATCGTTGGCAGGTCAATTGACTCCGCCACCAGGGATTTTATACGAACGGGTTGAAATTGTCCGCTCTTATTCGCATCAAATAAAAAATCGATCGTGTCGAGTCCGAATTGGTTTAATTCTGCCTCATTTTTAATCTCTACTTTAAGTCTTGCGTTGGGCATTCCAACCTGTATCAGCAGTTTGTTGACCTTATCTTCCAAAGATTTTGTTTGCTGCTGGCGGATAGCAGATATTTTTTTTGCCATGATTAGGCCTTCATTCATCAATTGAGCGCTTTGCTTTTCTTTTTGCAAAATGGCTTCGTCAATATTCAGCACCGCCTGCATTTTTTCTGCTAATTGTTGCTGTATCAGCAACAATTCGTTTGTAGTTTGAACGCCATGTTTTTTTAATAACTTATACCCGGCAGAAAGCCTTTCATTCAGTTGCTCGATCTTTTCAGGATCATAATTAACATGATCGCTGATTCGGCCTACTTCATCGGCTATATCCTGCAACTCTATTTGCACCGATCGTAATCTCTGTAATAAAAAAGACAGGTCCGGATGATAAGATTGAAAGGTATTTAACTGGTTGAGCAAACTTTTTATTTGTTGTACCAAGGGGGTTTCACTCTCCTGTAATTCAAAGTAAACTTTGCCTAATACGCCTTTGATACCTTCGGCATTGCTTAACATCTTTAATTCTGCATCAATAATCTCAAGCTCATTTTCTTTAAGCCCCGCCTGTTCCAACTCGCTATACTGAAAC
>VBAS01000456.1:2327-3946 GCA_005882975.1 Bacteroidota bacterium
CATTCTGCATTTCCACCCAATGCGTCAATAACTTCTCTTTGAAAATCACTTTCTCCTAATTCCAATGTGTCAAACTGCTGGTGCAGGTCAACCAGTAAAGAACTTAGATACTGCAATTGTGAAAGATTTACCGGCGCATCATTAATAAAAGCTCTTGACTTTCCATTTATTCCAATCTCCCTGCGAACGACCAGTTCTTCTTCGGTATCCTCCCGATAGTTATCGGGATCATTCTCTTTTAAAAATTCCTTTACTGTTTTTTTATTGCCGGCGCTAAAAGTTCCTTCTACAATGCATTTTTTTTCTTTATTTACTAAGACAGCTGAGTCAACTCTGTCACCGAGTATAAGACCCAATGCACCAACAATAATGGACTTACCAGCCCCGGTCTCTCCGGTAATGATATTCAGTTTTTGTGAAAAATCAATTTCCAGTTTGTCAATGATAGCATAGTTAAGTATCGAAAGTCTTTCTAGCATGAAAAATAGCCAAATAGAGATTAATGATATTCAGATCAACAGGAAAGCAAATTAAGTAAAGAGCAAAACATCACCCAAGATTGTTTTAAAATAATAACCCACAAGCAAAATAAAAAACCCCGCCAGGCTAAGAGCGAGACGGGGAAAATAAAAAAGAAAAATATTTTTTCTAAACAGTGTTATTTTATTTCAACATTATTACTCAATTCTTCATCGACCAGGATGCGACCACAATTCTCACAGACCATTACTTTTTTGTGCTGCTTGATCTCGCTTTGCTTTTGGGGAGGAATAGAATAAAAACAACCACCGCACGCATCTCTTTCTACCGGTACCACTGCCAGGCCGTTTCGGTAACTCTTACGAATCTTTTCATAGCTGGCCAATAACCGTGAATCTACATGCTCCCGGGCTTCGCCTGCGAGTTTGCTGAAATGCCTTTCTTCTTTTTCATTAGCAGCAATGATCTTCTCTAACTCACCTTTTTTATTGGCTAGTGTGCTTTCTTTATTGGCAATATTCTTTTTGGCTCTTTCCAGCAAAACTGCTTTCTCTGCAATTTCTTCTGTTGCGTCCTTAATGTGTTTTTCAGCCAGCTTTATTTCCAGTTGCTGCATTTCCATTTCTTTATTAATCGCTTCAAACTCACGGTTATTTTTCACATTTTCGCTCTGCTTTTCGTATTTTTTAACCAGTGCTTCAGCCTCCTTAATTGCATCCTTTCTTTGCTGTATGAACTCCGTTACGCCGTTAATCTCTTCTTCTATCCTGGTTTGGCGCGAATGAAGGCCCGTTATTTCATCTTCCAGATCAGCGACTTCCATCGGGAGTTCACCTTTCAGAATATGGATCTCATCCATTTTGCTTTCAATCTTTTGCAGAGTAACTAAAGAAGTCAGTTTTTCTTCGACAGAAAATTCTTTAACGTTTGCCATTGTATTATTTGAAGTTTATAAGGCTTAGAAATAATAAACCGGATTGGTTCTTACTTCTGTTTTAAGGACGGCAAAGGTAGGGAATTTTTGCTCCAAAATTTCCTGTAGTAAGCTAATGGTGAACTGTTCGCTCTCATAATGGCCAATATCAGCAATGATCATTTGTCCGTTGGCATCAAAAAATTCGTGGTATTTTATATCGGCT
>VBAS01000187.1 GCA_005882975.1 Bacteroidota bacterium
ATCATGAAGGAACGATCACAACCAGTTTTGTGAAATTGTTACCTGATGGGCATATTGATCTTGAGGATCTTGAAAAACAATTAGCAGAACACAAGGAAAGATGTCTTGTATCACTGATGCATGCAAATAATGAGATCGGGAATCTTCTTGATATTTATACTGCCGGTGAAATTTGTAAAAAGTATAATGCCATCTTTCATTCGGATACTGTACAAACGGTCGGGCATTATAAAATTGATCTGCGAAAAAAACCGGTACATTTTGCAACGGGTGCGGGACATAAATTTCATGGGCCCAAAGGAGTGGGGATATTATATGTAAATGATAATATCAAAATAAAGCCGATGATCTATGGTGGAGGACAGGAAAGAAATATGCGGGCTGGTACAGAAAATCTATATGGCATTGTGGGTTTTGCAAAAGCATTAGAGATAGCGGATGCAAATATGGAAAAGGATTCTCAATACATTCTTTCTTTAAAAACATACATGATCGAACAATTGAATAAAAAGATCCTTGGTGTAAGATTCAATGGTGATCATAATGGTAAAAGTTTATACACAGTATTGAATGTTTCATTTCCGAAATCAGAGAAATCAGAAATGATCCTGTTTAATCTTGACATGAATAATATTTGTGCATCAGGTGGCAGTGCCTGCAGCAGCGGTGCAGATGTCGGCTCGCATGTGATCAGGGCGATCAATAATAATCCGAACCTGGTGCCTGTCCGGTTTTCCTTTAGTAAATACAATACAACTGCTGAAATAGATACCGTGATCGAAAAATTAAAAGAGGTAATTTAAATATTAGGCGGCTTATTTTTTTGCAAAAGGCTTAATGACCGCTGTGAAAAGAACACCGCCGCTATTAAGTTTTACTTTTCCATAGCCCACACCATCCAGGGCTATTTTTAAATACGGTTCTGCCTGCAGGCTTATATTCTTGTTTAAAACTCTTGTATAACCGCCAGATAAATTCAATACGGAGAAATAATGTTTGTTCTGATTATTGATCGTTTTAGTATAGGTAATATAAGTGGGACTATAATTTGGCTTAAAATAATAATCATATGTTTCTTCTTTCATCAATAAACTGGAAAGACCGACAGAAGCAAACCAGCTTTGCTTTTTGTTTGAACTTATTTTGTAATCTACTGTTACAGGTATGTCGTACACTTTGCAATTAGCCTCAATATTTTCCAGGTTAGGATAATATCCCCAAAAATTATCGGGAGGATGATAATCACCCGGATCAGCACTGTAAACTTTCCGTCCGGCATAGAACCCTGTCCTTACCGAAAATCTTTTTGAAATTTGATAACCGATGCCGGCACCATAGATAGCTCTTACTTCACCCGTGTTATCGCCTACCTTGCTAAGATCTGGCCCTGCAGAAACGCTAACAAAAAAGTTACTCGCAAACGAACTTGTATTTTGTTTTTTGCTATCAGTTTTATTAACTGCTACTGACATGGTCTCTTTTGATTCTACTTTTTGTCCTTCAACTTTTGCATCAGTTTTGGTTTGTTCAACCTCTGCTTCTTTTATCGGTTCTTTCTTTTCTGTTATAGTCGGTTCAGTTTCTTTTTTTGTAAGATTTTCAATTAATGATCTTTCAGGTTCAGTATCCTTAACCAGCTCGTCAATTGTTTGGTCAGATTTTTTTTGTTTTGAACTGCTTGTCTCTACAGTAGCATTTATTTTTTTATGGTTACCAGCTTTAACGATCGATCCATAGGGTTGGTTTTCCTTGCCGTTAGGAATATCAGCCGCTGTAACGTGGCTTTGAGGAGTACTTGTGCCCTTATCTAAACCAGTATTTTCCGGCTTGTTATTTTCTGTTGAAGATGGATTCTGTTTTTGAGAACTGGTTGAAGCAACCTCATGTTTATTTCCGCTATTATTCTGCCAAACAAGAAATGCTCCGCCGCCTAATAAAAGAAAACTAAAAAGAATAAAGAATATCCTTCTCCTGTTATCCTTTTCTATAGGCATGTGTTTATCAAGCAACGTCTCCATTTTATCCCAATCCGGGATATCATTTCCTGGAGGACGCTGGCTCAATGAATCTTTTATCTTCTTGTCAAAATTCTCAGACTGCATTTCGTTTGTATTCTATTTCGGTTTGTTTCAATAATACTTTTTGCAAATGCATTCTTGCCTTTGCAAGGTTTGATTTTGATGTGCCTTCCGCAATGCCCAGCTTGTGCGATATTTCATCATGGCTTAAGCCATCCATTACAAATAGGTTAAATACTGTACGATAAGCCGGTGATAATTGCTGCACTGCTCTTAGTATTTCCTGGTATGACAATTTATCAAGCGCTGTTTCCTGTGCGGAAGCCACATGGAGGGTAGTGGGGTCCGTATGTCCATTCAAATGTTTTTTGATCTTGCGATAATGATCGATCGCCGTGTACACCATAATTTTTCTTATCCATCCCTTGAAAGAGGCTACAGTATCAGCATATGCCGGCTTGTATTTATGTATTTCTTTAAAAATTTTCAAAAAACCATCATTTAGAATTTCTACTGCATCATCATAGTTCCCGGAATAGCGATCGCATATTGACATAGCATATCCATAGAAAGAACTATAGATCATTTTTTGACTATCTCTATTGTTCTTTACACAACCTTCAATGTGCTCGCCTAATTCCCGGGCTGTTAACAAGATTTGCAATATTTCAGTTAAATAATCGTAGCCAGAGCCACGTGGGTTGCTTTTACTCCACAAATTACGCTAATTCCAGCGAGGTGAAAATGACTAATAAGAATTCTGACACAAACACAGAAATTATGGGGTGGAGTAAATTATTGTTGACCCGTCAAATGAAATAAAAAGTGTTTTCGGGGCATTCTGCTTTGGTATCAAACAATTCAGGCTAAAGAAATTTGCTGATCCCCTTTTTTCATCTCATAAAAGGCAAAATATGCCGTGACAAAAACCGAAACGATAAAATAACCCGCAACAACATAATGATACCATGGCCACTGTTGTGATGAAAAAAACCAATCGCCGTAGTAATAAATGATAAAAAGACCGATAAGGGATTTTACCAGCTCCATATAAAAAGCATAACGGTTGCCATCCATTAGCTCAGTGTACGCATATATGGAAATGAAAACAAAGGCTCCATAATAAAAAATATGCGGTTTATCTATTTGGGCAATAAAAGCAAAAAAATAAATAAGAAGGAAATAGTTAAAAAACATTTGCACCCAACTCCATGCAATAAAATTTTTTGTAGCAGGTGTATCGAACTTTTTATAGTTGTAAGCATCAGCAATGTAGTCAACAGGATATTTTTCTTTTACATCATCAGGTCGCCAGCCAGTGGGCATGAACCAAATGCGGAATTTATCTTTTATATTTTTTGTTCTCCATGCATCTTTCATCAACAACCACAAGTGAATAAAATTGATCTTAACCGGGTTCCATGTCTTTACAGGTCTTGTTACACCATAAACAGGTTTTACATCATCAAGTTCCTGCTGAAAAGTGCCAAAAAGTTTATCCCAGAAAATAAATATCTGCGATAAGTTTTTATCCATGTATTCTTTATTGATAGCATGGTGTACACGATGATGAGAGGGGGTGACAAGGATATGTTCGAGAAATCCCATTTTACCGATCAATAGTGTATGATACCAATATTGCAAAAAAAGATGCAATGGTGCAACGATAGCGATCACTTCCTGTGGTACGCCCAATAATGCGGCAGGAATAAGAAGAAATGTAAAGAAGTTTATAAAGGTCGAGATCGATTGACGCAATGCGCAGGAAAGATTAAACTCCTCGCTGCTGTGATGTATGATGTGATAGGTCCAGAAAAAATTTATTTTATGACACCAGCGATGTACCCAATAACCCTGGAAATCTATTACCAAAAATGCGATGATATAGGTAAGTACAGTAGCTTCTATATGAACGACAGCAATCTTATTTAGCAACCAACCATAAGTAATGATCGTGATGCTGATGCCCAACACATCTTTTATAACGTTAGTAATGCCGCTGCTAAAACTGGAAACACTGTCGAGGCCACGAATAACATGGAGGCCTTTACGCCATTCCACAATTTTTTCAACAAGGAAAAAAAAGAGAAAGAAGGGAACAGTAATATTTAAAAGTTTACCGTAGAGTTCCATGTTAAACTTATCGTTGACATAAATTTAAGATTTTTCTTTACCAAAATACTTTTCTATAAGCTTTGGCGAAGCAGTCGTTCTCCATGCGGTTGACAATGCATCAAGTAGCATAGATTTCTTGACTTTTTTCAAGTTTATAAAAGTGGCGCCGTTTTTACCCCAGCCACCAGGTACAGGAAAGATCGCCTCTTTGTCGTAAGCACAAAAAACTGACTGATCAATTGCAGAAAGTTTTACCATTACATAATTTTTATCTGCATGAATGGTAGCAAATATTTTATTCTTTACACGAAAACTGGTAAGATGGAAATGAGGTTTTTCTTCTGTTTCGGGTAATGATAGTGCCGCCTTTCTTACTTGTTCGATGGATATCATTTTATTATTCTTTCAAAGCAACAGCCAAAACTTTACTTCTTATTGCTGTCAATGGTTTGGGTGTATTACATAAAATAACATAGAATAACTTTTTTTCAGGTAGCCACACATAATCAGCTCTGAAACCACCTTGTGAACCTGTGTGACCGATCATATTTTCATTATCGGTTTTTGTAATGAACCAGCAAAGACCAATAAAAGGAGGAAGGCTGTCTTTCCAATTTGGAAAATCATAGACTGTTCTTGATCTTTTTGTCCATTCACTATCAAGAAAAACATTTTCCTGTATGGCTTGTTCATATTTCCAGAGTTCATTAACACTGCTCCATACTCCACCATTACCAGCCGCCGCAAATGTGGGTTCTTCACCATAGTCTTTTTCAAAATAATTTTTGCCATCAAATAAATAACCATGTGAAACGCCTGTCTGAGGATAAGGACCATCAGTGATGGTGGAAGTTTTCATTCCTGCTGGTTCCATAATATTCTTCTTGATGTACTCCTGCCATTGCATGCCGCTTACTTTTTCAATTATCAAGGCAAGCCCATTGAATGCAGGGTTTGAATAATTGAATCTTTCTCCCGGTTGAAATTCCAAGCTATCTGCTTTTTTGATTGGCGCCCAATTTTCGTCATCTTTTGCTGTTAAAAAAAATACGCTGTCTTCCTACACATTTCTTATGTCTGGCAAGCCCGAAGAATGGGTAAGCA
>VBAS01000188.1 GCA_005882975.1 Bacteroidota bacterium
GATATGCAGTCCCTGTTAATGTTGGTGCAGTCTGGTCACTTCCCGTATTAGAATAAGATTGACTTGCAAGTGTATTACCACAAACATCTTTTACACTAAATGTATAGGTCACTGTCCATGCACAATCTGTTCCGGTAACTGATGAACTCGTTAATGTAGCTGTTACTGCTGCACCACAATTATCAGTATAACCTTGTTTAGCATATGTTGCACTGAATGGCGCTGATGCTACTGCATTGGCCATGCATGCATTGGTGCCTGTTGTTCCTGTATATGGACTTCCTGTTAATGTTGGTGCTGTCTGATCACTGCCACTTCTTGTATATGTCTGGTTAGTGGTATAATTATTACACTCATCTTTTACTTTGAATGTATAGGTCACTGTCCAACCACATTTTGTTCCACTCACTGCTGCACTTACAAACTGTGCTGTTACTACTCCACCACAATTATCACTGTATCCTGTTGCTGCAAGTGTTGCATTGAAGTCTCCATCAGCCTCTGCCTGGGTTGGAAGACAACTGTTCACTCCTGTTATTGGTGAAGGATTAGTTCCTGTTGGTGCTGTCTGATCACTGCCGCTTCTTGTATATGTCTGGTTAGTGGTATAATTATTACACTCATCTTTTACTTTGAATGTATAGGTCACTGTCCAGCCACATTTTGTTCCACTCACTGCTGCACTTACAAACTGTGCTGTTACTACTCCACCACAATTATCAGTGTAACCATTTGCTGCAAGTGTTGCATTGAAGTCTCCATCAGCCTCTGCCTGGGTTGGAAGACAACTGTTCACTCCTGTTATTCCTGCTGGTGCCGTTCCACTTGGTGCTGTTACATCTGCTCCTACTGTTGTATATGTTCTGCCGGATAATGTATTTAAGCTTTCGTCTTTTACATCATACGTATATGTAATTGTCCAGCTACAGTTATTTCCTGATACTAATGTAGTTGTTAATACAGCAGTAAGATTTGTTCCGCTGCATACATCACTATATCCTGCTAATGCATTAGTTGAACTGAATGCATTGGCAGCTTCAGTTTGTGTTGGCTTGCATGAATTAATAGATCCAATTTGTGAATATGCTGTACCTGTTAATGATGGCGCAGTTATATCATGCACCGTTACAGTTGAATTGCAGGTTGAAGTATTTCCACAGGCATCTGTTACAGTCAGCTTAACTGTATTGCCACCAAGATTCGAACAATCGAATGATGTTTTGCTTGCAGACAGTGTGACTGAACCGCATGCATCTGAACTTCCATTATTAATATCACCAGCAACTATTGCTGCTGTGCCTACTGCACTTAAGTTAATACTGATGTTCTTGCAATTTGCTATCGGCGCTGTATTATCAACTACTGTTATTGTTTGTGACGCAGTTGATGTATTGTTGCAAGCATCTTTTGCAGTCCATGTTCTTGTTACACTGTGTGCACTTGTACAAGTACCTGGGGTGTTAGCATCACTAAATGTTAATGTAGCTGTACTTACAGCATCAGAGGCAGTTGGTGACGAGAATGATGGCGTAGCTGGACAACTGATCGTTTGCGGACCTCCCACGCCACTGATCACTGGTGGCGTTAAATCTACAATTACTGTTACACTACTTCCTATCGGAGTGCTGCAGTTTGGACCATCAGGATAAGCTACGCTTACAAGTGTATATGGCGGTTGTAAGATTAAGGTTTCCTCCATTATTAAAGTCGTCGCTTATATCAGCGCCTCCATTTATTTTATAAATGAGTGATCCCATTGATGGCCCTGTGAATTTTATAGTTGTGGTAGAACCTGAACAAATAGGATTAGCCCCTGTAATCGTTACTGTTCCTGTAGGCAATGGTCTTAGTGTTACCGTTGCACTTCCAGTACGGTCCCCCGCCTGGGAACTACAATTCGCATCACTTAATGTAGCTATTGTAAAAGTAGTAGGACTTGAAGAAGGAGTGACTACTACACTTATCGGGCTGCTGCTTCCGCTGAATGATTGACCGTTTGATAAAGTTCCACTCCATGGACCTGTCCCTGTTACAGCAATACTTAATGTAGCGCTGCTACCGGTACAAATAGTTTGCGTTCCGGTGATAGTTCCTGTTGGTCGTGGGTTAACTGTTACTGCTGTTCCTGCGGATGGAGCAGAAGAACATCCACTAGTTGTAACAACTACTGTATAAGTACCAGCAGTTGTTGCTGAAAAAGTTTGATTCGTTGCTCCACCTATCAATACTGCATCTTTATACCATTGATTACCTGTTGTAGATGATGAAGTCAGTAAAACTGATCCTCCATTGCAAATAGTTGTTGAACCACCTGCTGATATTGTTGGTGTAGCTGGTGTTGGATTTACTGTTACTGATGAAGAAGTTGCACTAATACATTTACCCGATGCAGTTGCGGTTGCTGTAATAATATCTCCTGATGCTAATGTCAAACTTGTTTTTGTCCATGTTCCAGCACTAACTGTTGTTGTTCCTTGTGACACTCCATTTTTCAACACATCGATAACAGTTCCATTTGCTTCGGTACTTGTTCCACTAACCGATGTCGATCCTTCACAAATCGGTGAAGTAATAACCGGTGTCGCTGAAACAGCTTGTACTGTTACTGATGAAGAAACTGCACTCACACATTCTCCAGTTGCCTGTGCAGTTGCTGTGATAACATTACCAGTTGCTAATGTCAAGGCGATTTTTGTCCATGATCCAGAACTAACCGTTGTTGTCCCTTGTGATACTCCGCCCTTGAATACTGTTATTATAGTTCCATCTGCTTCTGTGCTTGTTCCGCTTACTGAAGTTGAACCTGCACAAATTGGTGAATTGATAACAGGTATTGTCGAAACAGTTTGTACAGTGACTGATGAAGAAGTTGCACTAATACATTTGCCCGACGCAGTTGCTGTTGCTGTGATAACATCACCAGATGCTAATGCCAAGCTTGTTTTTGTCCATGTGCCAGCACTAACTGTTGTTGTTCCTTGTGATACTCCATTTTTCAACACATCGATTATTGTACCAGTTGCTTCGGTGCTTGTTCCGCTTACTGATGTTGAACCTTCGCAAATTGGTGAATTTATAACCGGTGTTGCTGAAACAGCTTGTACTGTTACTGATGATGATAAAGCGCTAACACATTCTCCGGTTGCTTGTGCGCTTGCTGTGATAACATTACCTGTTGCTAATGTCAAGGCTGTTTTTGTCCATGTTCCAGAACTAACCGTTGTAGTTCCTTGCGATACTCCGCCTTTGAATACTGTTATTATAGTTCCATCTGCTTCTGTGCTCGTTCCGCTTACTGACGTTGAACCTGCACATATTGGTGAATTAATAACTGGTGTCGCTGAAACAGCTTGTACTGTTACTGATGATGATAATGCACTTATACATTTGCCGGATGCAGTTGCAGTTGTTGTAATAACATCTCCTGATGATAATGTCAAACCAGTTTTTGTCCATGCATTGGAAGTAACTGTTGCTGTTCCTTGTGACACTCCATTTTTTAAAACGTCTATAACGGTGCCATTTGCTTCTGTACTTGTTCCACTAACTGATGTTGAGCCCTCACAGATCGGTGAGGTAATAACCGGTGTTGCTGATATAGCTTGCACTGTTAATGTAGCACTTGGAGTAGTTCCTCCACCAGGTGTTGGATTAAAGACAGTAATTAATTTATTACCTGATGAAACAATATCTGCTCCTGATATAGAGGCAGTAAGTTGACCAGAATTTACAAAGGTTGTTGTTCTGTCAGAGCCGTTGAAACGAACGATTGATGATGTATTAAAATTTGATCCGTTGACTGTTAAGGTAAATCCGATATCGCCTGCGCATTTAGTTGTTGGAGAAATTGTTGAAATTGTTGGAACCGGATTGTTTACAGCAAATGAAATGCTAGTACCGGTTTGTGCACCTCCAGATGTTCTGGTCGCTGTTATGGTTATTGATGCAGCGGCAGGAAAAATTGTTACGCTATGAGATGACAATACACCTGAAACAAAAGAAGCCGTTGGTCCGGTACCCGCTGTAAGAGTTCCGGTAGAAGTAATATTAGCCGTACCAGTAAAGTCTGTTCTTACATTAAAAAATTGATCGGTTGCTCTTATACCAATATTGAATGCCGTACCTGCAATTTGAGAACTGGCTGTACCAGAATTGCCACTAGTGGCTTTAGCATTATTATCTGTAAAAGTTTGACCTGGCAAGGTTACTACCATTTGGCTAAATGCACCGATAACTAATTGCAATGGACCACACGGTGGTAATGTATTTAGGCCTTGTATTGTATTACCTGTTCCGTCGCTTAATGTTAAATTGGCTGCTGTAAGATTACCTCCATCATTGGCACGTATTTGTATCCCTGTAGTAGCTCCTATTGTTATTACATCCAGTGCATCATCGCCACCCCCATTAGGTGTTGAATAAGTAACTGTTATTACAGAAGCACTTGTTACAGCTATTGAAATTGCGCTGATATCTTGGCCCGCAGCAAAAGAAATACTCGGAGTAACTGCTGTATTAAAAGACCAACCTGCAGGTGCATTAATAAGAAAAGTGCTATTGGACTGATTCTTTTTAATATCGCCAGTCGCAGTTTCAGAAATTACTATATTACCTAATGTAGTATATGCAGGAGATGTCGCATTACCAGCATTATCCGCAGAAATTGTATTGCCACCAGAAGCAGATGTAGTAACTACTACCCCCGCATCTGAAAAATATAAATATGCAGTATCGTGAGACGTTTGCCCAACTGCTCTTAATCTTAATGAATCACCCGGACAATTACACACAGTCCATGTAGTTAAAAAAGCACCATTGTCATCTGCTGTTACTGTCCATGGTATATAAGATGAGTCACCGGATACAGTATTACAAGCTTGAAAAAGATTCTTCACTTTCAACACAACATCTTCATTAGGTGCAAAACCAGCCCCTGTAAAAGTTGCAGTTGATAACGGCGCATAATCCGGCGCATCCGATGTTAGGGTTGCAGTAAACGAATTATTCATTTCAAGAGAAACCGATGAAGTAACTCTTGAAGCAATGATCGTTTTATTTTTCTTACTAATTTTCGCAGCGATCTTTTTTTGCTCCGTTGTAATTTTTTCCCCGATCAATTTTTCAGGAGAAACAAAATTTCTGACCTGGGGAATTGTAGTTGCTAAAATTACTGTGCAGGCAGAGATGAAACTCAATAAAAAGAGTTTCGTTTTCAGAAGAGGTAGTAATGTTTTCATTCGCAGAACACGTTTTGAATTATCAATAAGATTTACACCAACACACGTAGGGCAACGGTGGAATACAGATGGTTTATCTCAGAAAAGGATTTACTGTAATTAAATTTTTTAATTACACTTGATGTAGAACAACGATGGTTTTAAAAGGGATTGAGGACGGATTTCGCGGGGTATTGGATAAAGCTTATGGTTAACGAGTCGCTAAAGTAATTTTCTTTTGTCATTTATCCAATGGAAAAGTAGATTTACTAATCCACAATTGATAAATAAAAGACGGTTGCAACATTCAATGCTGGTGCTGGATACGGGATACTGGATGCTGGATACAAGAAAGGTCTACCAGTTGTGATCAATATGTTCTGCTGCAATAGTTTTACCATCCTCAGCCTTTTTTCAAAAAAGTAATTTTCCTATTGCAAAGGTGAAAACTCCCTATTAGTTTTACGCTCCTCCTTATATCCTTTGTACGACCAGTCCGATCCTGCTGAAAGCCACCGAACCCGTAATCAATTTTTAGACTCATAAACAATCTGTACAATGAAAACTACTATCAAGCAGCTTGCTTCTGCATTTCTTCTTCCCATCGTGATCGTCCTTTGCTCATTCGCACCTGCAAAAAGGAATTCTGTTGCCAATGGCAGCGGGGTTGCTGACGGCATTAACTTTAGTTTCAACGCTGTTGAACAAAAAGATGGTGTTGTTGTAGGTACTATTCAATATGGCAATGATATCTATTCTGTGAATGGCGCCACCTGGCATGGCAATTCTGCTATTCTTTTTACAGATGACGGACATGCTTTCCTGGTTAGCGATAATGGAAAAGGATCCGTTACGGATTGGATCAGTGATCCGATCTCTGCTCAAAAAGGACCCTATGTCAGCGCTTCTGATTTCTATGGAATGCATTTTGTCGGCATTGGAAACATACAGGTAAAAGAATAATTTATATAGTTGACTGTTGATAGAAGTACCGCTCAGCCGGTACTTTGTTTTTTAACCACAGAGAGATACGGAGTTCACAGAGAAACACGGAGACTATCCTCCGTGTAGCATAGTGTCCCTGTGTTACAGCCTGCCCTGACGAAGGAAGGGTGGTTTAATTTTAATTTCAAATTGGGGCACCGCATTAGTAAAAAATAATTAGTATCTATGTTTTGCAATTATGAGCAAACAAAAGCCAGGGTCCCGCACTCAAAAAAAACCGGAACGGGTAAGTAGTAAGATATCTACCACTTCAACTGGTATCAATAGCATGATGAACTGGTTGCTGGTGCTGATAGCGATCCTTCCTTTTTTATATTCAGAGATCCCGCTTGATACGGTTGTTTCTGTTCGCTATATTTTTCTCTGTGGCTTTATGCTGCTTTTTGTTTTATACTTTTTTGCCTGGAAAAAGAGAATGGTGCCCACTCCACCTTTTTTAATCAAAATTGTTTTTATTACAGGGATGGCTTTTGCAGTATGGAGCTTGCTGAGTTTAACAGGCGCCATCAATTACCGCGAAGGATATTGGGAGATCGGACGGCACCTGCTTCATCTTGTTTTAATTTTTATAATAATGACGGCGGTAGCACAGGAACCAGCACAACTGCTGAAAATTTGTTGCGCTGTCACGATCATTTCTTTGCTGCACGGTCTTGTCGGCATTTTGCAATTCTATGAAATTGCGTTTACCAATCTTCCGGGCAATTATAAACCCTATGGATTTATGACCAACCGGAATCT
>VBAS01000189.1:0-5052 GCA_005882975.1 Bacteroidota bacterium
TTTGGCCGCTGAATAAGATAATAATATAATAAAATAGCAGCGCCAATTATAAAAGGTATTAATGCCATGTGCTTTCCTGTAAATTCTCTCCAGACAATTATAGCATCAAATCCAAAAAACTCACTGATCATCCAATAAGCATTGGCAGTGATCCAAAACACTATCGCCAGGTTATGTGCCAGTTCCGATTTGATAGTTCTTGTACGATATGCGATATAAATAGCAATTGAAAGTGTAGGTACGATCATAATGATGCCAAGTGTTTTCCAGATCATGCACCAACTAATGTCTTTCATTAGCCAAAAAGCAATATGCATATTTTCCAGCCTGCGGAAGCGGGCAGGTATCTGGTAAAAAGCTTCCTTCTTTTCTGTCATTGCAGTTGAGTTTGGTGGGTAAAATCAAAAATAATTCAATGCTGGTAAATCTCAGGTGGAATCTTATCGCATCAGTATTTTCGAGAACCTGCTTACATTCGCCTCTGGTAAAATTTGATCTCCGTAGATAAGATGATCGGTTATTTGCTTTGCAAAAAAAGGCGCCAATGAACAACCTTTTGTCCCCATTCCATTTAAGATGCCGATATTTTTATAAGTTGGATGAAAGCCAACAAAAGGACGGCGTTCAATATTTGCCGGACGGACAGATGCTTTGTGATCTACAATTTTAAACGGAACTTTTAGCCATGACCTTAAAAACAATTCTGTTTGTTTCCTGAATTGTTCGGTTGGTTGATCATTCGGAAATTCCCATAGATAATTTGAGCCAAGCCAAAAAAGATCTTTTTGAATTGATGTAAGCATCATTCCTTTTTTAAAAATATGTGTTGAAGGAATGCCTGGAGCTTCAATAAGAAGTGCTTCACCCTTATTTAAAGCAAAAGGGAGATTTTTAAAAAAAGGATTTAAAGAAGAGTGAATGCCATCGCAAAAAATTATTTTTTCAGCTTTAATATTTTTATAGTTTATTTCTCCATCGACGTGTTTCAATTCAGTTATATCAAAATTTTCTTCAAGAAATTGGTTGTTTGATAAAATTTTATTTCTCCATACGGGAAGAATTTCTTTTAGATTGACAACATAACAGAGATCTACTTCGCCAAATCCAAAGTCATAATTAAAAATGTTTTGATATTGCCCTTGATCTTGGGGATGAAACAAAAGATCTGCATTCTCTTTTACTCTTTCATCAAAAGCGATCTTCATTTGAGGTGTAGGATGGAAGTCGATCAGACTTTTTTTCTCAATAGTCCTGATGTTAAGTTCACTTCCTAATTCTTCATAAGCGGGGATAAGAAAAGAAAGCAGCTCATCGATTATCCATGTTTTTACAATTCTTCTTCCTGTTACAGGATTGATAATACCTGCTGCAACTCTTGAAGCTGAATTGGGTTGGTCATTATCTATTACAATAAATGATTTGTTTGCTTTTTGTATAAAATAGCTGAGCCAAGTTCCGGAAATGCCTTGCCCGATAATGAGAAATTCTGTTTGCATGAAGAACAAATATAAAATGTTCAATGCTCAATGTTCAATTTTCAACGATCATTTATCAAAAGTCTGAATTGAACATTCTCTATTCAACATTTAACCTAATCCCTTCAGAATGACTACTGAACTCCGGTGCATACATGCACTGAATGTTTGTAATGCCATTGCTGAAATTACCCGTATGTGTAACGAATAAAGGATACTCAAACACGTAAGTTCCTTTTCGCAGGTAATCAAAGAAGAAATTAGTGCTGGCGTCTTTTGTTGTTTCATAATAACCAAGGCCGCCTTGCCATTTATAACTGCTTAAAACATTTACCGGTTCAAGGCAAGAAGCTCTCATATCTTTCATATGAACATATTCCATATCACGATCAACCCTTAATTCAATTCTTACTTTTATTTTATCACCAACTTTTACGGCATCTCCTTCATTTATTGGGGTAAGTACCGGCCCACGATCTGTATTTGTTTCAACGAAAAGCTTTTTATACAACTTTAAAGGTGTAGAGGCGGTTGTTATTTTATCAAGGTCTTCAAAATATTGCCAGTAAACGCCACCCCATGAAGCCCCCCCACCCCCCGAAGGGGGGATTTTGGAAGATTCTTGTTTGATCGAGATATTTCCCATGCTAGGAGTAACCAATGGCCCATTGATTGTCTTCTTGAAATAGCCCGTTCCTTCTTCTTGTTTATTATCTGTTGATCTTATAGTCGTATTGCCTAATTTAATTTCAACAACAGGTTCATCAATTAACAGATCAGTTCCTTGTAACAATAAAGCATAGCATGCCTCTGCCGTTGCTTTTGTTGTTTTCCAGTTAGTGGTCTGTTTATTTTTCAGTAGCCATGTTTTCAGATCGTCAACAGTTTTTGTGTCTTTAGTGATCTCGCCAAACACTTCAATTAATAATGCTTGTGTTTCAATAGGCGCCTGGTGCCAGAACCAACCACCGCTGTTTTCTTTCCAATACATTCCTAACTCTTCATTATTGATGCTCGTTTCCTTTAGTGATTTTAAAATGGCTGCAGGCGTTTTTGTATCACCAGTTCTGAATAAGGTCAATGCGATCATTCCCTGCATGTATTTGTTTTGCTTTGTCCATGATTGCTGAGTGCGGCTCCGGAAATAATTATAAGCTGTTTGTGATGCTGCGGCAATTTTTTGCTCAGCAAAAAAACTACGCATGTATAAATATTGTATCTCGTATTGATCCGGTGAGTATTTAGCAAGGTCAGTTTTATTCTTTTTTAGTTCATCATGATCTTTTTTGATCTGCAGATCAAGATAGGGAATAGCGAGTTTAAGAATTGGCTCCAGTTTTTTGATATCAACCCCCAATTTTTTTAAATGACCGATACCTGTAACAATATATTGTGTGATATAACGATTATCCGGTCCGCCTTTGAACCAAACAAATCCACCGTTCTCCAATTGCATTTGCTTTAATTTTTCGTAAGCGCCGTTCATTTCATTGCTCATTTTTATCATATCAAAAAGTAACCCAATATTTTTCTTTTGTTGTTCTTCTGTTTTTGCCTGCAATACCCAAGGTGTTTCTTCCAGCAATACAGCTTTCAGTTCCTGGTTCTTTTGGAGATTGCTTAATAAAGCAGCCGTATCTTTTGTGTTCTCCGAAGGAGTCCTTGCGGACCAGCTTTCAAATATTTGCTTGATGCGTGGAGATGTGTTTGCAATTTTTGAAGCCAATGCATTTGCATAAAAACGGTTCCATGTTTGCTCTGCACATTCATAAGGATACTCCATTAAATAAGGTAAAGCCTGCACAGCATACCACGTCGGGTTAGAAGTGTATTCAACAGTAAGCGAATGATGTTGTAATGTTTCAGAATTTCCCGATGTCAACAATTTTTCAAACCGGAAGTTCTTTGTTTGAGTATTCCGCAGGTTCAATGGAAGAGTTTCTGTCACCAATGTTCGATTGGTGAGCACGGGCATCGCGGCTTCTTCACCATCACTTACATCCCCGGCTCTTGCAACAACACGCCATACTAATGCTTGGTCAAACAAATAAGGAACTTGTATCGGGAATACTACAGGTTCACTTTGTCCGGCTGCTACTGTGAAGTATTGATTCGGATACATATTATTGAACCAGCCACTGACTGATTCATTTGTTGCCGCATCAAATAATTGCAACTCGGCTTGACCGGTTAATTCTTTATCGGTAAGGTTAACGATCTTGGCGCTGAATTCCATTCTATCACCTTCTCTTAAAAATCTTGGTGCATTTGATTGTACCATCAATTGTTTTTGAGTAACAATTTCTTTACTGCTATAACCAAATGAAAGATCTTTTGTATGAGCTAATGCCTGGAATTTCCATCTTGTTAATGCTTCAGGTAGAGTAAATGAAAATTCAATATCGCCATTATCATTTGTTCTAAGATCAGGAAAGAAGAAAGCGGTTTCGTTGAAGTTTTTGCGGATTTGTACAGCTTTATCTTGCTTAGGTAATAAATTGGATATTGATGAAGAATCCATTTTCAACCCTTCGTCTTTAATAATTTCCATTCCTACCTCTTTTTCAGCTAACGCACCCCTGATTTTAACCTGCTGCATTGATGGGGGTTCAGCTTTTGCAGATACATCTGTCATCTCCCGCTTTATCATATGTTGTTTGTAATACCCAAAATGAATAACTGCCTCATTAATATCGAAGATCAATTCATCATATGATTTTTCAACACTTTTTACTGCATTTACAGTGTTATCCGGCTTTTCTTCTGATTCAAATTCAGAAAAGTTATGATCGCTTTTCCATAGCGAATTGTAAGAATATTTCGGCCAAATATTGGGCTCATTCCAGCTATGAAATTTAAACTGATCCAGCGAGGCATCATACATGCTTGCTAATATTTCAGCGGCGATCTTTTCTTTTTTAAATCCGTTGATCTTTACTTTCCATTTTTCTTCACTACCGGGCAGAGTCTTATCACGGAAAGTTGCATATTCAATACGGAGGTCCTTGTTGGTCCAAGGTATGGTGATAATATCATTGTATTCATAAAAACGATTGTTCTTTACAAAAAAGAAATTGACGCCATAACCACCACGATCTGCATCTGTGGCAACAAACTCAAAATCTTTTTTTTCATTGTCAATATTTAAATATTGATATATTTTGTTTTCCTGTGTGTTATTTCCTGTTTTTATTGTTTGCCTGATCACAAACAGGTCATTAGCTGAAGTGCCAAGTTGTATTACTGTTTTCTCACCAGGCTCAACAGGCTTTGATCCTTTGGTCCATAAATAAGTGGGTGAATTAAGTTGTTTACTCTTTTCATCAAATAGCTCTATATATTGTATATCTTTTATTTCTTCGCCATTCTTATCTTTTGTTGAAATTTCAACCATATAAAAGCCGGTCCCGATCTTTCCATTGTCAATTTTCCATTTACCATCATCTTTTACTGAATCTGCTTTCTCAAATACTTTTTCTCCCTTTCCCCAGCTTTTAAGATCCGTTTCGTTATCATATTCATCGTTTGGAAAATATTTTATGTATTCGTTTTTGCTCATTACAAACTGATCAGGTCT
>VBAS01000189.1:5107-11094 GCA_005882975.1 Bacteroidota bacterium
CCATATTCTCAGTGCGAATAGAAATATTTTTTAAACTATCTACCGGAAGAGAAGAAGGGAGATCAACTTTTAATAATAAGGCCTTATAACCAACAGACACTTCAGTTTGACCGCTTCTTGTTTCTCCATTAATATCCGTTACATCAGCGTACACTGTATATTCGAAAATCGGATCTAGCTTTTTGTCAAGCGTTTTATCAGGAATAGCTTCGAACTCAATTGTGAATTTACCATCCTTATCAGTCTTTGCTTCCCCATGTGTTATTTCCATACTACCAGAAGGTTGAGGCCAGCGATAAAACATCCATGGATAAGGGAACCTTGCATTTCTTTCTACTCTGTATTTAATAATAGCACCATCAATATTATTTGCGGCATAAGCTTTTGCAAAACCAGTAATTTTTATTTTATCACTTAATTTATATGTGCCTTTTATTTTTTCAAAGTCCACATAAAATTTTGGTCGTTTATACTCTTCCACTGAAAAATCTGTTTCTCCCTTTTGATCCTTTGCATAAATGGAAAAATTTCCATTCAGCACACCCACGGATACCAGGAATTTACCAGAGAAAGATCCATATTCATTTGTTTTTACCTGTATCGAATCTGCTACCTGGTAGTTTGCATTTCTGAGATATATCCAAGTACTATAATCAGCAAGTATTTTGTTTTTTGTTTCCTTATCAGGAATAACTGCGATGCCTTTAAAATATATCGTTTGGCCGGGGCGATAAATGCTGCGATCTGTAAAAAAGAAAATCCTTCTAAGATCAATTGGCTGTGCTTCTATTTGTTCCGGATTTCTGTAATAATAGTAATCATTCATCCACTCATTCATAAATAGCTTATCATTCTTATAGTTAATATCCAAAGCATACGTGAAAGAATAACCATCTTTCGATGAGTTATTAAGCTTGAAGTAACCATTTGCGTCAGTAGTATATAATTGAGTTTTTTGTTTGATGTATTTTGATTGTTTTGAATCATACTGCTGTTCCCAAACCTGAACACTTGCAGTGGAAAGAGGTTTTCCCGTTTCACGATGAAGCAGGAAGAAATCATTTTCGTTATTTACAAAACTGATATTTGAAACATAAAAGAGCCTTGCACCAATAACTGCTTCTTTGGAAAAATTGTCTGATGCGGCAAGTAAAATATATTCGCCAACTGGTAGCTCATCTATTTTTATTTCGACGGAATGAGTTTGATAGTCATTTGTGGAAGGAAGAACTTGTGGCCAGTTACGAATTGCTGGCATGCTGAGCAATTGAGGCCATGTCTTTTCATCATAAGAATTAAGGATATCAGTAGTTTTCTCATCCGCTTTTACTAAACGCAGATCGATCTTATCAAGATTTCTATATTGAATAAGTGATCTGAAAGCCTTGTTCGGTACGTTTACTTTTTCGAGACTGAATTTTAATTCTTTTGCCTTGATCTGCTTTAACAGGTTAATACAATTGATCTTTCCTTCTGATGAATCTTTTTGGGAAATAACCATTTCACATAGTTCTATTGCTTTTACCCGTGCATACCGTTGCGTGGTGTCACCAAATGGTTTGTAGCTTTCTGCATCAGAGTTATATTCTGCAGCCAGTAAATATGATGCCTGTGAAGCGGCAGGTAAATTTTGATATTGACTTATCAAATGTTTTAAAGCTGTTCGGTATAAAGAATCTTCGTCCGGGTGTGTAGAATTTTCATGCACAAATTCAAGTCGCTGAATGTCGGCATCTAATAATGCATCAGGTTTAGCGTCTTTGAGATGAAATGCAAGCAATTGCTGGTAAACAAGCAAGGCTTTATGCTTAAAAGAAAGGGAATCTTTTGTTATGATCTTTTTTGTAATAAAATCTGCTGCGGGCTCAAATGCAGAAGCCTGGTCGATCTCAAAAGCATAAGCTGGTTTATCAATATCACGTTCATCACTTTTAAAATAATCCAATGCACGATGAGCAAGCAGATCATATAAAGTTGGACGAAGATGCCGGACATTCCCTTTTAATATTATTTCATCAAATGACTTAAGATTTGTTTGCTGAAGCAGCTTTTCGTTTTTTATTGACTGCAAATAAAGTTCACTGATCTTTTTATGAAAGTCGGCAGCCGTCCATGTTTGTATGTCCTCTTTTCTGAATTGTTTTGTTTCTGTGCGGTCATATAATTGCCACCTGTGTTGCTGAAAATAGTTTAAATAAACACCCGCAAGCAAACTTCTGAAAATAGAAACAACAGGCTCTTTTGCAGTCACAATCTCATTTTCTATTTCTTTTATTGCTAAAGTTTCATTGTCTTCTCTCATTTCCCTTTGCAATCCGACCATATAAACAACAGCCTTTATGATCTGCGCATCTTGTTTTTCCTTTTTAGCCAGCGCATATATTTTCTTTACTTCAGCCAAAGCCGACTTTGGGAGATTCTTTTTGGAAATAAGTTCGTCTACCTTCTTCCATTCCTTCTCATAGGTTTTCACAGGAGTTTGGGAATTGGCATTTGTTATCAAAATGCAAATCAAAAATGCCAGCGACGATAAAGTTTTCAATGGTTGCATCAACATGCCGTTAAATTTTTTTTACAAGATAGTACTATCAATGCTTATGAGATGCGAAGAAGAATGATATTTCATAAGCGGTTGTTAACAATTAATATTCCAAAGTACATATTCCAAATTCCGTTGAATCTAAATTCTGAAATATGCAATCTGAAATTTCAAATTAGCCTTTAACTTTTTCTTACGCAGCAATGGCACGGCATTGGAATAATTGTATCCAGAACAAAATTGTTCACCTCAAAACAAAATATATGAAGACAATTTTTACCCTTTTACTTAGCACCATTTTCTCACTTGCTTCGATGGCCTACGATGGCACCCGCCTTACAGTGACCAGCGTTAGTAACAACAATGTGTTTGTTGAAATCGATGGGCGTCGGTATGATCTTGATGGTAATACTCTTTCATTAAATAATATTCGTCCAGGTACGCATAATGTAAGAGTGTTGCGTGAAATGAAAAGAAAAACGAGCTGGAACTTTGGCAATAAGAGAGAAGAAACCATTTACAACATCAAAGCGACTTTTAGAGATGGTTATCATTTTGACATTCTTGTCAACCGTTTTGGAAAAGTTATGATCGATGAACGCCGGATCGATCCTAATGATGAATGGTATAACGATGATGATTACTATGACAGGAATGATAACCAACATCGCGACAATACTTACGATAATGGTGACGATCGTACCGACAAAGATTATAATAAGGACAGAGATTATGGTAACAATGATCGTGATAGGAGAGACAACCGTGATTACAATGATGATCGCAAAAACGATGATGTTAGTTATGACAATAACAGGGCAATGACAAGCAATGATTTTGCCCAGGCGAAGGAAAGTCTACGTAGAGAATGGTTTGAGAACTCAAGACTGACCGCAGCAAAACAGATCATTGATCAGAATTATTTCACAAGTCAGCAGGTAAAGGAAATTGTTCTACTGTTCACTTTTGAGAATAACAGGCTTGATATCGCTAAATATGCCTATGGTAAAACAGTTGATAAAGAGAATTATTTCATGCTGAATGATGCGTTTACATTCAATAACAACAAAGAAGCATTGAAAGAATATATCCGTGAATACAAATAAATAAAATGATTGAACGATGTGCCGGGAATAATTGAAATTGGTTAGAGCGAAACCCGGTAAACTCTGGCCGTCAACCTTAAAATTTAAAAAAATGAAAACAATTTTGACATTCGCAGCAGGTTTACTGCTCACCTTATCAACGATGGCAGCCGACAGGCCACCATCAGTAACGATCAAATCAAATCGAAACTTTGAACTGGTTGTCGATGGCAGAAACTATCGCAACGATAATATGATCCGGCTGGACAGAATGCGTCCAGGTATGCACTCGATCCAGGTATATGAAAGAAGCCGTGGATTCTTTGGAAGAATGCGTCTTGTATCTGCAAAGAACTTCTTTGTAAGAAATAATGACCTTCGTATCACAGTTAACTATTCTGGTTATGTAAATATTGATGAAAGAGGAGGATATGATAGAAGAGATCGTGGTTGGGATGATAATGACAGAGGCGATCGTAACGACAGGGATTATGGAAGAAACCGTGGATATTAATTAGCAATAGACAATTTGCAATAAGCAAAAACCTCTTCAACATGAAGAGGTTTTTTTATTAAAACGGGTTTCGCTTTCTCAATTGCCTATTGCGTATTGTCAATTGTACATTCACCATTCACTTAATTATTTCTTTCATTCGTTTACCAATATCCGCGGGGCTTTGCACTACATGAATTCCGCATTCGGTCATGATCCTCATTTTAGCAGCAGCAGTATCGTCAGCACCGCCAACAATAGCGCCGGCATGTCCCATACGACGACCGGGAGGTGCAGTTTGTCCTGCGATAAAACCAACAACTGGTTTTTTATTTCCTGATTCTTTTATCCAATAAGCTGCTTCCGCTTCCATTCCACCACCGATCTCACCGATCATTACGATCGCATCGGTGTCCGCATCATTCATAAAAAGTTCAACAGCTTCTTTGGTTGTAGTTCCAATGATCGGATCGCCGCCAATACCAACCGCGGTTGAAATACCAAGACCTGCTTTTGCCACCTGGTCTGCTGCTTCATAGGTCAATGTTCCCGATTTTGAAACAATGCCAATTCTTCCTTTCTTAAAAACAAATCCGGGCATGATGCCAACTTTACATTCATCCGCTGTGATAACACCCGGACAATTTGGTCCTACCAATCTCGCATTCGTTGACTTCAAAAAGTTTTTCACTTTCACCATATCCTGCACAGGAATTCCTTCCGTAATACACACAACAAGTCGAACGCCTGCTTCAGCTGATTCCATGATAGCATCAGCAGCAAATGCCGGCGGTACAAAAATAATACTGACGTCGGCGCCGCTATTTTTTACACAATCAGCAACAGTATTAAAAACAGGTTTATCCAAATGCTTTTGTCCACCTTTGCCAGGCGTCACTCCACCCACCACGTCAGTTCCGTATTCTATCATTTGCGTAGCATGAAAAGTGCCTTCGCTGCCGGTAAAACCCTGAACTAAAATTTTTGATTTTTTATTTACAAGAATGCTCATTCAATTTTTGATTTAAGATTGCAGATTTCAGATTTTGCTGAAGTTTCGCAAAAATAGGTGTTTTAATTTTTTGGTAACCGGCATTAGAAAATCTGTTCAACTTTTGTTGCGTCGCACACTTGTACAACAAGAATTCTATTCAACAGGCTTCAACTGTTGTACTTCAACAAAATTATTTTGTTCTAACGTTTCAAGTTCCCTTTTCGGGGGACAGGGGTCTACAGATTGAACCAGTAAGTAAACTTGGCAACAATGGCCCTGTTCTTAGGCATAAAAGCCGTTACCGGTTTTCCGCCAACAGATGATAACGGATCATCCGAAGCAAAATAATTATCTGTATACACCAAAAAGAAATCACTAACAGGTTTGAACCGCCATTGAAACCGGGCATTAATATTAAAATTATTTGCCTGGTTATTATATTGAAGAAATGCATTAAAGAAAACACTCTTGCTAAAACGGTGCCGGCAAATTAATACGGGTATAACTCGCATCGATGCTGATGATACCGAATGTATTCATCCGGTAACTCCATATTGTATTATATTGTCCGAACCGGCCATTAAAATACTCGCCAAAATTTGTGTTCAGTGCAAAAAAGAAATCGTTTCTCGGGTTACTTTTATAACTAAACCGGTTACTGAAATAAGTATAGCTGCTGCCAGCTGGCAATTCAACACCACCGGTATTTGTTGGATCAAAAGGCTCAGATAAATAAGTATAATCCCAGCGAAGCAAGGCTCCCTGCATCTCTGCAGTATTTTGAAAAACTATTCTGAAAAAAAGACCTGCATCCCAATCGGTCACTCGTCTGTCGATCTTTCCATAAAAAATATCATAATCAGGACCGATGCGCCA
>VBAS01000190.1 GCA_005882975.1 Bacteroidota bacterium
GTATAATAATTACTGGAATTCCAACGGGATTGTTCACCATTCCAAAGCTTGTAATCTGTCATGGTTAACCAGAAATCATAATGAATATGAGAAGTCAAAGGAAAATCTTTGATAACACCGCCCACTTTATATATCCTGGACTTGTCATTATTCAGGATCATAAGTTTACCAACGGGGTTTTGATTGGGGAAATATTTATCGGCCTTTCTTTTTGTAAGAACAATCGTATTGGGTTCACTCAATGCATGTGATCTGTCTCCATAGATCATTGGCACTTGCAGTATATCGAGCATATCCTGATCTGCATAAGTAAATCCTTCTTCGTAATTGTTTTGTTCGTTGTCGATGGTTCTGACCTGGTTGCTGCCTGCACAATAGAAAAGTGGATGAGGCATCAAACGACCTGATTTTTCCACTTCAGGAAAATCTTCTCTTAACGCCTTTGCCATAGGAGGCGGCCAATCAGCGCCGGTTTCAACTTTTCCATTGTTGTTGTATTCCCCTGTTACCCGGTATATGCGATCAGTTGTTGGATACGATCTATCATAACTCAATTCATCATTTATGTACAAAGCAATCTGCAGGCAAGCGGCGATGCTTAATGCAAATCCGCCGATCTTGATAACAGAATACATTTTTTGCTTTTGCAAATTTCGCCATGCGATCTTGAAATAGTTTTTGATCATGGCTACACTATTATTCAGTCCTTAAAGATTTTATAGGGTTTGCAACAGCCGCTTTCATTGTATTCAAACTGACTACTACCAATGCCAGTAAAAGGATCAGGAAGCCTACTGCACCAAATAACCATATGCTAATGCTGATCCGATCGGGGTATTTCTCCAGCCAGTTATTCATAAACCACCATGCAAGCGGAGTAGCAATAACAAATGCTATCAATACGAGCTTTAAAAAATCTTTTGAAATAAGTAACAACAACTGTTGCAATGTTGCACCCATCACTTTGCGAATACCGATCTCACGAATACGTTTTTCAATCGTGAATGAAGCGAGACCCGCCAGGCCGATACAACAAATAAAAATGGCGAGTCCTGCAAATATGTTGGTGATCCTGCTGATGAGGTTCTCCGTTAAAAATTTCTTCCCGAATTCCTGGTCAACGAATTTGTAATCGAATGGAAAAGCCGGATTGTATTTTTTAAATACTTTTTCAATTGATCTCAAAGCATCTTGTGGCTTTACGGAAGTCTTTAACCTGATATTTATTGAATTGGAGTTCCTGGGATCAAAATAAACAAGCATGGGATCAACAGCCTTGAATGGAGATTCCATAACGATGTTGCCGGTAACACCAATAACTGTGTACTTGCTGGACCCATATCTAAGTTGTGTCCCTATCGGGTTCTTCAACTGCATCGTTTTTACAGCCTCTTCATTAATCAGCATGTTTGATGAATCAGCCGGCACACCTGAAAAATCTTTTCCCTCAATGATCTTTACACCCATTGTTTTGGCATAATCAATATCTGTTGCCATACTTGCAACGATCATTTGGCCACCTGCAGGTTTTCCATCCCAATCAGGAGCCGGTGCTTTCCACCATATTTCAGTTATTGGAGAAAATGATCTGTTCACAATATTGATCACACCAGTTTTCATCAGCTCATCTCTTATTGCTGCATAATTTTTTTGTGTATCTTCTGTACTTGGTACCATTATAAGATTATCAGGATTGTACCCGATATCACGATTCTTGATATGCTGTATTTGCTGATAAATAATTATCGTCGCTGAAATAAGAAGAATAGAAATTGCAAATTGCCCCACAACAAGAATATGTCTTGGCAATGCACTTTTTTTGCCAGCAAGAAAAGTTCCCTTTAAAACTTTAACCGGGTTGAACGATGATAAGTATAATGCAGGATAACTACCGGCAACAATACCTGTGAATATTATCAATGCCACTGCAGCAATCCAGAAAAGAGGTTGAAGAATATTTAATGAAAGATGTTTGTCAACAAGATCATTAAAAAAAGGTAGTAAAAGATAAACCGTAAATACCGAAAGAACGAAAGCAATTGATGTCAAAATGATCGACTCCGAGAAGAATTGAAATATAAGTTGGCGTTTACCCGATCCCAATGTTTTTCTCACACCAACTTCTCTTGCTCTTTTTTCTGAACGTGCAGTAGAAAGATTCATAAAGTTGACACATGCAATTAATAAAATAATAATTGCGATAATGCTGAACAGCCGGACATATTCGATCATTCCTCCGATATTCTTTCCATCTTTAAATTCACTTTGAAGCCTCCATTTACTCATTGGGAAAGCAAAATAGGTGCTTATCTTTTTATCACTTTCATCGTGCTGGTATTTAATATCATTAATGTTCTTCTCCAGCATCTTCATATTAGTTCCTGGATTTACCTGTACAAAAACATCCCATGATGAATTTTGCCAGTTGGTCATGGCTCGTTTTAGAAAATCCTTATTATAGTTAAATGCATTTACAAAATCGAATTGAAAAGTCGAATTGCCTGGCACATCGTTTACAATAGCAGTAACCCTGGCATCATATTCATTATCCACCTTTACTACTTTATTGATTGGATCATCATTACCAAAGAGTGCTTTTGCTGTTGACTGTGTCAATACAATAGAATATGCATCCGGAAGTGCAGTTGCAGGAGCACCATTTATGAATTTCCATGAAAATATATCAAAGAAATGTTCGCTAACTGTATAGCCTTCCTTCTTTAGTTTATTTTCTCCGTAAGTAAGAATATGTGGCTGCCTGTGTGTAGTTACTACTGCGCTTTTTATTTGAGGGATCTGCTTCTCGATCGTACTTGCAAGCGGTAATACCATGTTCTCATCTGTAAAAACCTGGTTATTGAAATCACGATTCGCATATATTTTGTAAATGCTTCCGTAATTAGCGTGAAACTTATTATAAGTAAGTTCATCTTTTACCCAAAGAGAAATTAAAATGGTACAGGTAATGCCGATCGTAAGACCCAATAAATTCGTTGCAGAAAATCCTTTATTCCGAAATAAATTTCTCCAGGCAATTTTGAAATAGTTCTTGATCATAGAAAAGGTTTTATCCTGTTTTTAAACCTGCCAGCAGGCAAGTGTTTTTTATTTTAAAATTTACTCCGACCTAAGCGACTTTATAGGGTTAGTAAAAGCTGCTTTTAATGCTTGTGTGCTTACCGTAAATAGTGCGATCACTAAGGCTGCTATTCCAGCCACAATAAATATCCACCAGCCTACATCTATCCGGTAAGCAAAATCCTGCAGCCATTTATGCATACCCCACCATGCAATTGGAAATGCGATCGCTGATGCAAGCAATACAAGTTTTAAAAAGTCTTTTGAAAGCATTGTTATGATACTCCCTTCACTTGCCCCTAAAACTTTTCGGATACTGATCTCTCTTGTACGTTGCTGCGTAGCATAAGCAGCGAGACCCAGCAAACCAATACAGGCAATAAAAATTGCAAGCCCGGAAAAAATTGTAAATATTCTTTGCGTTGTTTGCTCCGCCTGGTACTGATCTGCCAAAGATTTATCAAGAAAATAATAATTGAAAGGTTTTTCTTTTACAAACTTTTTCCAAATTGTTCCAATATCGCTGACAGCCTTTTTAAAATTATCGCCTTTTATTCTTAATGCTACCAAGCCAGAGCGGTTTCCGAATTTTTTGGAATTAATAATTACCAGTGGTGAGATCGGTTCATGTAAAGAATGATAGTGAAAATCTTTTACTACACCTACTACATTATATACATATAAAGAACCATCAGGTGCATTATAAATATTATCAGGACTTGTAAGCCGGGAACCAATTGCAGCTTTTAAACCAAGTTCTTTTACAGCTCTTTCATTTAGGACAACGGAAAGCGTATCTGTAGAAAAATCTTTAGAAAAAAATCTGCCTTCTTTTATTTCAAGCCCCAATGTTTTTGCATAGTCTTCATCAACTACCATTCCTCTTCCTGTCATCGGAGCTTTGGATCCAATTTCCTGCCATGTAGTTCCAAAAAAATTCTGATTGCCAGGCATAGTAGATGTACCGCTTGCCGATTCAACCCCTGAAATAGTCAACAATTCATTTTTAAAAGCTGGCAATTGATTTTCCACCATGTCGGTTCTTTCTAAAACAATGACATGATCTTTTTTAAATCCTAATTTATTGCCAAGCATATAGTTCATCTGGCGATTCACAACAATGGTAGAAATAATCAGTATCACAGAAATTGCAAACTGGAAAACCACTAAACCATTACGCAATGCAAGACCGTAACCGCTTGACTTGAATCTTCCTTTCAAAACCATAATTGGATTAAATGACGAAAGCACAAATGCCGGATAAAGACCGGCGATAACGCCGGTGATCAAAACAAAAGCGATCAATACGAATACCCATTTCGCCTGCAGAAAATAGGATACGCTAAGGTCTTTCCCGGAAATAGTATTAAATGCAGGGATCAATAAAATGATGATGACAAATGCGATCAGCATGCTAATTACACTTATAAACACTGACTCAATAAGAAATTGGCCTATCAGCATTCGTTTATCAGACCCAAAGGTTTTCCTGATACCAACTTCTTTTGCTCTTTCTACTGAACGTGCTGTTGACAAGTTTATAAAATTGATACAGGCAAGTAATAAAATGAAAATGGCTACAACACCAAAAATGTAAACGGCCGTCATGCTTCCATTTGGTCGTAACTCTGCTTCAAGATCAGAGATGAGATGAATTTTAGTTAATGGCTGCAAATAATAATGATAACCATTGCCGGCTTTTTGAAAATCTTCCCAGCTCTCGTTAAAAACTTTACTAATTTCCCCGGATACATATTTTTTTATTATGTCCGGAAATTTTGCCTCTAACGCTTTATAGGATGAATTTGGATTTAACAACAAATAAGTGTGTGCTGCAAATCCTGTATAATTTGGTCTGCTAAAAAACTGGAAAGTGCTGGTAGAAACCAGCATATCAAAAAGAAAATGCGAGTTATCAGGCCAATCAGCAACAACCGCTGTGATCACAAATGTTTCTGTGGTATCGTTACCATCCGTTTCAAATTGTTTCCCTACGACATCCGTTGTACCAAAGTATTTTTTCGCAGTTGTCGCATTTATTACAGCCGAATGCGTTTTTTCCAATGCAGTTGCCGGATCACCATGAAGGAATTTACAAGTGAATACCCTGAAAAAATTAGAATCAGCAGCAAGCACCCTTTTCTCTTCAAAAGTTTTTTCTCCGATACGCAAAAAGAAATTTCCGTTACCCGCAAAATTGAAAAGTCTTGTGCTTTCGAGCACTTCAGGATATTCAGTTTTTATAGCTGCACCGATCGATTGTGGAATGATGGCATAAGAAGTGGAGCGGCCCGGGTAGGAACGTTCGAGCACTACACGGTAAATATTATCCGCCTTCTCATGCTGTTTATCAAAACTCATTTCGCTTTGTATGAACAAAACGATCAATAGGCAAACAGCCATACCGGTTGCAAGACCCAATATGTTGATCAGGCTA
>VBAS01000191.1:0-6228 GCA_005882975.1 Bacteroidota bacterium
TGATAATTTTTTTGCAGAAACAGAACAGGTAGCCTTTCATATTGGTAATATGGTACCTGGTATTGATTTCACAAATGATCCGCTTTTACAGGGAAGATTATTTTCTTATACAGATACACAACTGTTGCGACTCGGCGGACCTAACTTTCATGAGATACCGATCAACAGGCCATTGGCAGAAGTTCACAATAACCAACGTGATGGTTTGATGCGTCAAACGATCAACAGGGGTAAAACCGCCCATAGTCCGAATACCATTTCATCAGGCTGTCCCTTCCAGGCAGGTATTATGCAAGGAGGTTTTACCAGTTTTGCTGAAAGAATAGATGCACACAAGATCAGGGAAAGAAGTCAAAGCTTCTTTGATCATTTTAGCCAGGCTAAATTATTTTTTAACAGCCAGTCTGAGCCGGAAAAAAATCATCTTACAGATGCACTGTGTTTTGAATTAGGAAAAGTAGAAGCGATCGCTGTACGTGAACGCATGCTTAACCTCTTATTACAAATAGATGAAAGTCTTGCTGCGGGAGTAGCGTACAAATTGGGAATGCATATTCCAAAAGAATTGCTAACACCTCTCAATCAAACAAAGCCTGCCGATGCTGATCCTGAAAAATACAGACCGATCGTGAAAGAAGGATCACTGCCAAGATCAAAAGCATTAAGCATGGCATTTACGGTGAAAGATTCAATTGCCACAAGAAAGATAGCTATACTCGCTGCCGATGGTGTAAATGAAGACAATTTGTTTAAAGTAAAAGATGCATTATCTGAAGAAGGGGCTTTATGTCTCATTGTTATGCTTCCAAAATAAATTGGGGCATTAAGTACTCATCGTTCAGTTTTTATTGAAAGCTTCTGTTTTTTATGATGCAGTATATGTGCCCGGTGGAACAAACAGCGTAGCTACGCTGGAAGCAGATGCAGATGCATTACATTTTCTAAACGAAGCATTCAAACATTGCAAGGCAATTGCGGCCAATGATGATGCTTTACAGGTAATCGAAGCAACTTATTTTGCAAGGAAATTACCAACCGATAATGATGATGACACCGTAAGTTCGGAAGGAGTTATAATTGGAATAGATGCAGACAATATAGCAAGACAATTCATCGAAGCAATAAAGCAACACCGTTTTTGGGATAGAGAAGTGCCAAGAAAAGTTCCTGCATAAAAACCTAAAATTCGTATAACCATTTTGGCGGCCGCAGTATTGTTGTTACTACGCCAAACAAGACATCGCTATCTATTAATAATCTTTAACAAACGTTTCTCAACTTATCGTTTTAAAATGAGCAAGCCCAGAGTGTTTTGGTTCTAACTTTGAAATTAGTTCGGCTCTTAAAAACACTCCACAACTATGCAACTACTCTTATTTATTTTTTTCAACAGCTTTCTTTTTTCAAATGGTTCATGGGAAACTGATTTTAATAAAGCGCAGCAATCTGCAAAGACAGAACATAAACTTATACTGGTCAATTTTTCCGGTTCTGATTGGTGCGGCCCTTGTATTCGCATGCACAAAGATATTTTTGATGGCAATAGTTTTACTCAATACGCAACTGATCATCTTGTGTTAGTAAATGCCGATTTTCCGAGGCTAAAGAAACATGAACTTTCAAAAGATCAGCAGAAAAAAAATGATGAGCTTGCTGATAAATACAATAAAGACGGAATATTTCCTTTAACTGTATTACTAGATCCTAACGGAAAAGTTTTGAAAGAGTGGCAGGGATTGCCACCAATATCTTCCGAAGAATTCACTACTGAAGTAAAATCCATAGTTGATGCCAATAACTGACCTGGCTCCTTCGCTCTCTAAAAAGGTTTTAAAGCTGATGGGAAATCGCTTTGAGATCACTGTGGTAGATCAAGATCCCTCGTGGGCGGATGAATGTATCGCGGATGCAATAGAAGAGATCAAACGAATAGAAAAGCTTTTTACTACGTTCGATGAATCCAGTCAAACAAATCTTATCAACAGGAATGCGGGCATTGCTCCTGTTAAAGTCGATAAAGAAGTGTACGATCTTATAGAACGTTCCAAAAAAATATCAACTCTCACACAAGGAGCTTTTGATATTACTTATGGTTCTATCGATAAAAGATTGTGGAATTTTGATAAAACGATGACAAGTTTACCTGATCCACAAACTGCAAAACGATTAGTGCGTTTGATCAATTACCGGAATGTCATATTGAATGAAAATAATTGTACTGTTTTCCTGAAAGAAAAAGGAATGCGTATCGGTTTTGGTGGGATAGGAAAAGGCTATGCTGCTGAAAAAGCGAAAATTCTTTTGCAACAAAAAGGAGTGAAAAGCGGTATCATCAATGCAGCCGGCGATCTGACTGCCTGGGGCTATCAACCCAACGGAAAACCCTGGACGATTGGCATTGCAGATCCCAATGCAACAAGGCAAGCATTTTCACTTTTGGAGATCACTAATACTTCGGTTGCGACATCCGGCAACTACGAAAAATTTATACTTATTGACGGGAAAAAATATTCACATACCATTGATCCAAAGACCGGTTTACCCGTGAGAGGGATTAAAAGCGTGACCATCATCTGCCCGAATGCCGAGATCGCTGATGCAATAGCAACACCTGTGATGATCATGGGTGTAACAACAGGATTGAATTTGTTAAACCAAATGAAAGGAATCGCAGGTATCATCATTGACGATAACGATAAAATTTATACAACTAAAAATATAAATCTAACATGAAGCCACACATCAAGCCTTTTTTTTATATCCCCGTTCTTCTCACTCCTGTCTTATTTTTCAGTTCATGTACAACAGTAAAAGAGTACCAGAAAAATAAACTCAATGATACAGAGATGTCTTTGTCAAGCCGGAAAATAGAAAAGACCGAGCTCAGTTTTCAATCTTACCGTGAAGGCGCATCAGGTGCTAATGGCGGAAAGACCGGCGGCGGTTGCGGATGTAATTAAATAAATCATTATTCTGGATATGAAGAAATTATTTCTTTCTGTTATTGGAATGTATTTTACCATGCTGGCTGCGTTATCGCAGGGAAATCCAAAAGCAGACTCTGCTTATAAACCACGTAAGCTAACTTTTGAAGAAGCAAATCTTGTTTCAAGTTATTATAAACAAGATGGAAACAATTCAGCAGTGACCGGTGGTATTGGTTCAGAAAAGCTCACTGATCTTTCTAATGCTATTGATCTTAAGTTTTATCGTTATGATAAAAGAGATCGCAAACATAGTTTTACAGGTGAGTTTGGTATCGATCATTATACATCCGCTTCGTCTGATAAAATTGATTCGCATACAATATCTTCTGCCTCACATGCAGACACACGATTTTATCCTTCTCTATCATGGACAATGGAAAATGCAAAGAAGGGATCAACATTTGGTGCAGGGCTATCCCTCTCTACCGAATTTGACTATGGATCTTTTGGTGCTAATGTCAATTTTGCTAAGAAGACTAAAAATAAAAGCGGGGAGTTCAGCGCAAAGTTGCAGGCCTATCTTGATAGGGTCAGCCTGATCTACCCAATCGAGCTGAGGACAGGAACAGGAACCAGAGGAGAAGAGGATGATTATGCAACTACGCCCCGCAATACATTCAATTTAGATCTATCCTGGTCACAGATCATTAATCAACGTTTACAGGTAATGCTTAATGGAGAAGTAGTTTACCAGCATGGGTATCTTGGTCTCCCCTTTCACCGGGTATACTTTGCAGATAATTCGGTGCATGTTGAAAACCTTCCCTCTAGTCGTTTAAAAATTCCATTGAGTATCCGCGCCAATTATTTTATCAGCGATAAATTCATTCTGAGAACCTGGTATCGCTATTATCATGATGACTGGAATATCAGTTCAAATACATTACAATTAGAAACTGTTGTGAAACTGAGCCCGTTTTTTTCCGTTACACCCTTCTATCGCTTTTACCAACAAACTGCTGCTGATCATTTTGCTCCTTATCGGGTACATACTGCAGCAGATACATATTATACGAGCAATTATGATCTTTCAAAATTCAACAGTAGTTTTTTTGGAGCAGGTTTTCGCATAGCTCCACCTGATGGTGTCTTTAAAATTCAGCATGTAAATTCTTTGGAAGTACGTTATGGTCATTATAATAAAAACATCGGCATGAATTCAGATATTATTTCATTGAATATAAAATTTAAATAAGGTAAAATTCAATCGATTTCGGGTTCTTAAAGGAAAAGCCGTTCCAATAATTGGAACGGCTTTATCAATTAAGTCATAAATTATTTTATCACCAATGCCTTATCAATTAAAAACTGAATGTTCGCACGGTGTGCTTTGGTTTGTTCATTGCTTGAAGTCGCCTTATTCAATTTTTCTTTAATAGCTCTTAAAGTATTTAATGCTCCTGCCCTTGAAGGATCATCATATGTATTGCCTCTCAATAAAATATTTGATAACATTCCCACATACTCTGTTTGGAGATTTTGCCTGTACAAATTCACATCGCCTTTTATATCCGCATCAAAAACCATCGCAGTAACATCATTTAAAATATTGGCAGAAGAATATGTGTTACCATATAAGGTGGTCCTGTTTGCTCTTGCTAAAGAAGACTCATTTAATAAACACTGCAACACGTATGATTGCAGGGAATATACATTCAGTTCAGGCTTGGGGTCTTCAGAATTGCCAAAGAAGTTAAACCCTCTTCTTTGTCTTTGTAAATAAGGAATAAGATAGGTATCTGCATCAAATGCATTGGGAGAGAAAACATAAGTATTCAAAACGGATAATGCCTTTTTCTGATATTCTACAGGTACAGGCACAAATGGTACGGCATTCGGATTTTGTCCAACAAAGCTTCTGTCGATATAAACACCGCCAACGTACATGGAAAGGGGAATCGCCATTGAATAGCGTTGGTTGAAAAGCATATTGTATTTCCATCGCATATCAGCATAAGTGTCTCCCGGCTTTGCATATTTCTCTTTCAACTTACTCATCATTTCATTTACCAGTTTAAAGCGATCAGTACTATAAGTAACCATGTCGCTACTCATGTCCCACACATTTACACGTGGATCGATACCACCACCTATAGATGCAATGTCTGCATCATTTCCGAACGGGAGTTTTGGGTCAGTGCTTCTTGCAAGTATTTTTTGAAGTCCGCCTTTCTCATCGCCACTTGTAAACTGACTATAACCGTACTCAATGGCCCAGTCATCGTATGGTCCCGGCGTTGTGGTATAATAATCGGCCTGCTTGCTATGGTCAAATGCGGCATTCACTACAGAGTAATCCATCACCGAAGCGGTTACTCCATATTGCCTTGTCATATTTTTATCATTCAATTCCGCAGGGCTTAACATCTGGCTTGATTTCATATTATGATTCAGTCCCATTGTATGTCCCATTTCGTGAAGGACCAACTCTGTAAAAAATTGTTCTTTTAATGTTGCTAATTCATCAGGTGACGCATCAAAACATTCTGCAATAATATTTCCTGCTGCGTATTGCATTTGCATACCCTTTGCCATATCGCAACTCATAAAATGATTGCGCAATGCAATTGCTGAGTACTCATTTTTCAATGATGGATATCCAACCGGTTTAAAAATATCCTGTTCGCTAAGCGTACCTCCCAAAAATCCAAAATCAATTGTGATATCGGACCCAAGTATCTGCCCTGTTCTTGGATTTACAAAACTTGGTCCTATAGCATAACCAAGATCAGAGGAAACCCAGCGAATAACATTATATCTTATGTCAGCAGGATCCCAATCCGCATCATCCGGCATCATTTTCATTACTACTGCATTTTTAAAACCAGCTTTTTCAAATGCCTTGTTCCATTTATTTCCTGCATTCAAAACAATATCCCTCAATTCAACTGGTGTGGTATTTTCAACCCACCAAACGATCGGCTCAACTGGTTCGCTTAATGCTGCATTGGGATCTTTTTTTACTAAATACCATCTATCAATAAGATCGTGATAAGGAGTAGCTTTTGTTGATGTCATATTATCCATTTGCTGGGTGAAATAGCCAACCCTTGGATCATCAAAACGTGGCTTGTAATCATTTTTAGGCATCCCTATAAAGCTATGTTGCATTTTTACTCTGACATATCTCGCATCGGTTATTGATTTATCACCATTATTAAGTGGTGCAGGGTTATCATAAGCTAATGAAACGATCACATCCGTATTGTTAGGAAAAGAACGGATCTTTTCATAGCCGGAT
>VBAS01000191.1:6335-12064 GCA_005882975.1 Bacteroidota bacterium
AGAAACAAACCATCCGCTTTCACCAAAAAACCCAGTGAATCTTCAGCCAATACTTTGTCAGCATAAAAAACGGCATCGCTTACATCCACATTCGCAGCTTTACTTACAGCATTCGCCGGATCATAATAAAAGTTTGTATTGCAGCGTAAGAAATCAAGCCGGTTATATGACTTTTTAATTTTAAACACCCAGGTTTCTCTAAGCATATTCTGATTAAGAAATAAACTGCCGGGGCCTCCCATTGAAAAGCTTTGATAAATAAACTCTTTATCTAACTGATCTTTTTTTATGTAAAGATTCAAACTGCCTGATACAGTATCCTGGTAAAGTGTGAACATGCCGCCCACTTTCTTTTTGTCTTTAACAGCATCTTTCCAAATGGAATCTCTTTTAGCAGCAACGGAATCAATTACAACTTTTGGTTTTGGTTTAGAAGGAACAGGCTTTTTAACTTGTGCAAAAGAAGAACTGGCACAGGCTATGCAAAGCACAATGCATAGTAGTAATGGTTTTGGTAGCATAATAAATGGCTTTGATTAAAAATAGCTCAGAAGGTAAGATTTTTATTTATGCTCATCGAAAATACTTTCGGTGAAATAAACTACTACAACTCTATGCTGTGGTGCTTAAAATGAAAGATCTTTAACCAAAAAAATCTCTTACTCACTTCACTGCTGTGTATCCTTTTTTATTTTTTCGTCATATTGTTCCCGCAGATCGCTTAATGCAGTATCATAACCAACCTGGTCAATAAAGCTAGCAGGATTGTAGGCATCGCCGGGTTTATGTTTGTCGTGCAGTTTAAACTGACTGGCATGTGATGCAAGCCACAGATCAAATTTTATATTTTTCATTGCATTGAATGTATAAGCATAATCACTGACTATTTCAGGATAAGCTGTTATCTCGGCAAATTTTTTATCAGTAACAATAGTGGGCATGTTGGCGATAAGCACACGGTATGATCGCTGATCATCTCTCACAGTAAGCAAAAAACTGCAGGATCCTTTTGTGTGACCGGGATGATGCAACATGATCAATTTTGTTTCACCAAGACGAATTGTATCTCCATCTTGCAACAAACGATCAGGCTTTACCGGCATGAATGAAGTGCCGTACTTTCCCAATTCATAATCCGAACTACCGCCGCTTGTCAATACATCAGCATCTTTTTCATCAACCATCAGCTGAGCACCCGTGCTCTGTGTGCCTGAGTGGTTAAAAGTATTTTAGTATCGGAAAACTTAAAACCTAAGGCTTCAATGTTGCTTCGTATTTGCGATTCGGATTCAGCAAGCCCGGTATTGATAAGAATGTTTCCCTTTGTTGTTGTAATAAGATAACAGGCAAGATCATACGTTCCTACATAATACAAATTACCTGCTATGCGAAAAGGCTGATAGGTTGCTGTCCATTCTGCTGTGGTTCTTGGTTCATTTATTTTTTGTGCATTAAGACTTAGCGATATCGATAAGAGTACAGCAAGTAAAATATTGTTGAATAAATATTTGAACATATAACGTTTAAAGATTCTCATGCTCAAATATATCTGCTTATATGATCAATTCAGTTTCATTGACATAAATTTTCTTATTTCAACCACCATTCTGAACTTGTTTTGCATTTGACTGACGCAAGTGGAAATTCATTGTAACTTTACAGTATTGATCAATTTAAATGTATGGAACATAAAAAGAAACTGGAAGAATTAAACAAAAAATCTCTTCAAAAGCTCGAAGAATATCTTAAGATAAAAGAAGTTGTATTGAAAGAAGATGATCATAAAAAGCTCCACTCGGCAAAAGAGGAATGGCAACTGGCCTGGAATAAACTTATGGAAGCACTTCTTGTTTTGGAACGACTAGAGATATGATCTTCCCACCATGCGGAATGAAAAATCCTTGTCAAGTTTTTATCGACAAGGATTATCCTAATTAAGGAGTTTTTATTTATTATAAAATTTCCAGCTCGGTTTATAATCCCTGTCTATATTTTGATTTGTAAGAATTGCCCTCAGCATTTCAATTGGCAAACTATTCTCATGTAAAATGGCATCATGATATTGCTTGTATGTCATTTTTTTTGTATCAACTAATTCTTTCTTTAATGCATAAAATTCCAAACCACCGATCATATAAGCGATCTGGTATAAAGGCCCATATCCACCCGTAAATGAACGACGCACCTCTCCTTCTGCATTTGCTCTTTCATGACCAACCCTGTCTACTAAAAAGTCAATGCATTGCTGCGGGGTCCATTTACCTAAGTGATAATTCAATGAGAAAATAATTCTTGCGCAACGATGCATTCTCCAAAACAACATTCCTATTCTTTCTTCAGGTGTGCGGGGAAACTTCATATCCCATAATAGAAGTTCCCAGTACAATGAATTTCCTTCAACCCAAAAAGGCGTATCAAAATTCCGATAGGCTTTATGTCGGGCAGTCATGTATCCTTGCAAATGATGACCAGCCAATAGCTCATGATGTACAGTAGCACGGGAAAAATTTGGATTATTTCCCCGCATACTCATCATCTTTTCGTCATACGTCATTGTATTTGTTGGATAAGAAATGATGAGTGATTGTCCACCAATGAAAAAAGGACTTACCCGTTGTCTTTCTGCTGACATCATATACATTCCCCAATCTTCTTCGGATAAAGGGTGGTAATGTTAACAGATCATTCTTCTTTAAAAAGTCTACTGACTGTTTATATAAGTCATACATAGCTTCCGGTTGTTTACCGGGCGGCACATAAGTTTGCTTTACTTTTTCCAATGCATCTTTCCATTTATCTCCAAAACCCATATCATGGGATGCTTTTAATAACTCTGCATCGCACCAGGCAAATTCTTTATTGGCAATATCAACAAGATCTTCAGGGCTGTAAGAGATCCATTCATATTTTAATTGCCGTACAAGTTCCGTGCTTCCAATTGGATTACCGATAATGCCGCTGCCATCATCTTTTTGAAGATTGTTTACTTTACCTTTTCTTTTAATGGCACTTGCAAATACACCAAGTAAACTATCTGTAGAAGTATAAGTCCTGGGAACCCACCATGTAAACAAAGGATCATATCCATTATAAAAATTGAAATAATCTTTTAATACTCCCTGTAACCCTTTCGCCGCTTCTGATGCAAGGTTAGCCTGTGTTAGTTCTATACTATCAACTTTTTTTAGTTTATCGATCGCAGTAGTTATGTCTTTGTTGATATCATTAAGTTCTCTCGCCACATCCTCACCATTTACAGCGATGCCGCGACGCCGGGGTTTCTGTAATGCGAATAGTCTATCGGAAAAAGTTAAATACTTTGCTATTTGATCATAGGTCTTTTGTTCTTCGAGTAATTGGTATTGTTCGCTTTCGAGATTTCTTTTAAAAAGAACATAATCCACTTTGCCATTTATATTCCATTTTTCGAAAGGAGACTTTTTTAATATTTCCAGGTATTGGTCAATTAATTCAAGCAAACGTTTCCTTCTTTCCGGAGTATTATAACCAGGTCCTTGTTGCCTTGTAAAAAAATCACCCTGTGAACTGGTGGAGTAAAAGCGTAGGATACTTGCTTTATCAGCATCATATTGTATCATAGCATCGGCCATTTCACTCGTCTGCGCATAAAGACTGCTTGTATTTTGCTGTGCAGAAACTTGCAAGTTGTGGAAACAACTGCTCAACAGAATTACTAGTGTAAAATTTTTAGTCCATTGGTGACATTTCATATTCAAAATATTTTGGTGAAAAATATTGAATATTATACAAGAACTGCAAATAATTTTAAACAGACTGATTTTCCGTCGCATTGCTTATTTTTAAAAACAAAAGCAATAAATCAAGAATATGCATAAAATAATATTATTGCCCGGACTATTAATTCTCCTGGCAGATATTAGTTGTACTCCCAGCCAGACTATTGATGATAAATTTAACGGGACGTATAAACTTGACAAGTTTGAATCATATGACTCGGTTACCGGAAAATGGAATGCAGATAAATGGAGAGGAAAGGACGCTGATGGGTTTATTCAATACGATGGAAAGGGACATATGAGTGTTCATCTTTATCCGAGAGATTATAAAGATTTTGACACGAATAAAAATATAGACAGTATAGATCAGGAAAGTCTAAAGGAACTGGCAAAGTTCTATCAATCAAACTTTGTTTATTTTGCAGATTATAAAATTATCAATGACTCTACGATTGAGCATACCAGGGTTTCTGCGACGGAGCCTAAAAATTGGGGAACTAAATTGATACGAAGTTTTGAATTTATAAACGACACTTTAATATTAACGGCTCACGAAAAACTGGAGACTAAAAAAATGCGGCTTAGATGGATCAAATTATAATAAATGAAAAATATTTTATTTATAGTAGCCACCCTTCTCTTTTTAAAAAGCTCAGGGCAAAATGTTAATGAAAAATTTGATGGCAAAAAATGGGAAGCACCATATGTACTGGATACTATAAAAGGTTGGGATGTTGAACGTTTCCTCATCCCTATTTCTTTTGCTCCTGCCATACCATATAAAGGTGTTGAAGATATCAGGTTTACTCCGGGCTGGGCTAAAAAAACAACTAATGAATATTGGAGCTATGCCTTTCTATGGTATTTAGAGGGCACCGTAGCATTGGATGCAAATACAATTGAAAATAATTTAAAAGCCTACTATAGTGGTCTTATTAAAGTCAACTCCGATTCTGCTAAAATTGCCGATAAATTATTTCCTGTAACATCCTCAATAAGGGCAAGAACCACGGAAAAAGAAGATCTGAAAACTTTTGAAGGCTCCGTTACTATGCTGGATTATATGAGTAAGCAAGCGATCACTTTAAATGTTGTAATACATGTAAGGATTTGTGCAGGGAAAGATAAAACATTCGTGTTTCATGAATTATCCCCTATGCCCTATTCTGATGATGTATGGAAAAGGTTGCATCAACTTTGGATCAACTTTAAATGTAACAAAGAGTAAACTCCATTTTTTTACCAAGAAACCTATGTTAATAAAAAAAATGAGAATATCATTTTATATCTATATCATCTTCAGCATCTTTTTTCTGCCAGTCAATATAATGGCACAAGGAAACTGGAAAGACACCAATGGAAACTTTATCAATGCCCATGGAGCAGGTGTCTTATATGACAATGGCACTTACTATATGTTTGGAGAGATCAAAAAAGGAAAGACTTGGCTGGTGCCAGGCCAAAACTGGGAATGTTATCGTGTGCCAGCGGGAGGTATTTCATGTTATTCATCAAAAAATCTAACAACATGGAAATATGAAGGAGTTGCCATGACCCCCATAATCGGTGATTCGTTAAATGACATTGATACAGGAAAAGTAATTGAGCGTCCTAAAGTGATCTATAATAAAAAAACAAAAAAGTTTGTGATGTGGATGCATATAGATAAAAAAGATTATTCATTTGCACATGCAGGAGTCGCAGTAAGTGATAACCCTATTGGCCCATATAAATATCTTGGCAGCATTCAACCTAATGGGCAAATGTCGAGAGATATGACATTGTTCAAGGACGATGACAATAAAGCTTATCTTATTTATTCATCAGAGAGTAATAATACAATGCATGTTTGTCTTTTAAGTGATGATTATCTTTCTCCGACAAAAAACTGGAGCAGGATCCTGGTAGATAGAAATCGTGAAGCCCCTGCCCTGTTTAAAAATAAGGACAAATATTACCTGGTCACTTCTG
>VBAS01000192.1 GCA_005882975.1 Bacteroidota bacterium
AAATATTCCCGGCGTTTTCGCAGGCATCGGCTCATTGATAGAAACTCCTTCGCTTTATCTGCACTTGAATGCCCGTGACAACTTAAGAGTGATCACCCGCCTGAGAAATATGGATGAAAAAAGAGTCGATGAAGTGTTACAGGTTGTCGGTCTATATAATGACCGCAAAAGAAAGGCAAAAGAATATTCACTGGGTATGAAACAACGATTGGGGCTGGCAATGGCATTACTTCCTGATCCATCTTTATTAATTCTTGATGAACCGGCAAATGGTCTTGATCCCGCAGGTATCATTGAAATAAGGGAGATGCTGAAACGATTGAACAAGGATCATGGTAAAACAATTTTTGTATCAAGCCATTTATTGAATGAAGTTGAAAAAACATGTACACATGTTGGCATCATACATAAAGGTGTAATGCAATTCCAGGGAACAATGGCTGATCTGCAAGTAAGTGCCGGTCATGGTAAGCTTGTAACTATAAAAGTGGATGATACAGCCAAATGGAAAAGTTTTGTAACGGAAAAATATCCGCATGCAACCGCATTAGTGAGTAACGAATTTGTTTTACCCGTGGAGAATAGTGATGATGTTACAAACATCACTCGTGAATTAATAACGCAGGGAGTGCCGGTTAAGGGAGTTCGCACTAATGAAGGATTAGAAGAATGGTTTATTAAAATGACATCAAACTAATTGATATGAATTTTTTTTCTGATTATATTAAAGCATTTAAAGCTGAATGGCTGAAGCTAAGGAACTCCGGAATGTTTTGGCTGGTATTAATAATGACTGCTTTTATCCCGGCGCTTTTTACAATAGTTGGTTTAGTTGTGGAAGAAAGTGGAATTGCTTCCGTCAATACTGAAAATTCCTGGAAGTCACTTGTTGAGAATTGTTTTACAGGTTTTGGAATTTTTTTCTATCCCATTTTTCTTACCCTTGTCGTGATACGCCTTACTCAAATGGAACATCGCGGAGGGGGATGGAAGCTGATCGAAGTACAACCGATCTCTAAGATCTCACTATATCTTAGCAAATTCAGCATATCAGTAGTGGTGGCATTGATGTGTATTGTGACATTAATTCTGTGGAGTTTATTAAGTGGTACGATCATCATGCTGGTAAAGCCCGCCTCTGGCTTCTCAAAATTTCCTATTCCGATCGAATTTATCAGTGGTCTCGGATTGCGCCTGCTCATAGCGGGGCTTGGTATATTGGGAATTCAATATTTATTTTCGGTTATTATCAGTGGCTTTATCTGGCCATTTGCAATTGGACTTGTTGGCACCATTACCGGAACAATATTATTTGGATTTCGAAAAGCATTGTGGTGGCCATATATTGCTACCGGGCTTACAGTAACAAATCCTGATGGCAGTACGGCCGGCAATTTCCTGATGTATTATGAATGGTTAAGTATTGCCTGGATGCTGATCGCCTTGTGGCTCGGCTTTCAATGGTATCAACGGAAAACTTTTAAGCGGGCATTTTTTAAACCTCTGCCCCGGCTGTTATATCTGTTTGTGCCTATCATCCTATTCATTCTATCTTTTATTTATATAAACAAACCTGTTCAGTTGCCTTCCCACGAACGCACTGTGGTAGCAGGAGCTCTCGAATCAAAAGATCAATTTCAAACTGCTTACCTTCTTGCCCAACCACTGATGGATACCATTCTTGAAATTCCCATTATTGATAATCATTTTCACGTAAACACAGATAAAGCAATTCCGGCAGGCGCCTATTTATTTAATGTAGGAAGCATTACTCAACAAGTTTTTTTTGGAAGCAAAGACAGTTTGTTCCTTAAAATAAAAACAGATGGCAGAAGTAACCGGGTGAATATAACAGGAAACAGGATGGCCGAAAATGAATACCTGAGAAATGGGAGAGACGGAAACGATGGTGGTGATATATATTATCTCGAAAATTATGGTTATGAAATGAAGCCAAAGGCATATGCAAATGAGGTGATGCGACTTTGGAATAAAAATGTGGACTGGCTTAATAATTTTAAAACAGCTGATAACCTTAAACCCGGCGATGATTTTATTTCATTGCAAAAAAAATTGATCTCGCTTTTCTATTTAAAACTACTTGATACCCGTTATGTACAATGGTTCAGGATCTATCATCCAAATGAAACACTCGAATATCCAAAATCGGTGGAGGCTATCAGGAATACGGCGAGCTATAATGATAGTACATTGATAAGTTATACGCAATATCGAAACAACTTTGCTGATTACTTTCAGCAAAAGTATAGACTGAGTCTTTCTAACGACAGCGCTTATATTTCAAAACTATCTACTGTATTGCCAGGTGGTGCGGTTAGAGATTATCTTATTTACAATAAATTAAAAGAAGCCATTGGCAGAATAAGGGACACAACAAGAAGAGAGCTATTGATCGCGAAGTTTGTCCCAATGATCGCTCAACCCAAAATTCAGCAGATATTATTAGCGCAGCATTTCTTACTAAAGAGTCTGGGTCGTGGCAGACAAGCTCCGGATTTTGTTACCACTGCATTGAATAAAGACACATTTTCTTTAAAAAATTTCCAGGGAAAATATGTTGTAATAGATGTATGGGCAACATGGTGCGGACCATGTCGTGTTCAATCACCTAGTTTTGAATTATTAGCCGAACAATATGCGAGCCCTTCTGTTGCTTTTGTCGCCTTATCCATTGATGATAATAAATGGGCCTGGCAAAATGAAGCCAGTGAAAAATCTTTAGGAGTAATGCAGTTGCGTGTAAATGATAAAAACATTTTTGGACAAGCCTATGGTATTGAATATATACCCCGTTATATTTTGTTAGGCCCTGATGGTAAAATAATTAATGCTCAAATGCCTGAGCCAAGTAATCAACTCTTTGAAGAAATATTAAGAAAAGAAATTCCGGGATTGGCAAGCTTATAAAATTGCATTGAAAGATTATATAAAAGGTTTGTGATACAGGTATTCAATGCGTAACTTACAACAAACTCAAGGCTATGATCGTAGTTTATATTATTCTCGGGCTGGTCGCCCTGATACTGGTCATTTCAGCAATGCTTCCCAAAAGTTATAACGTTGAGAAATCAACGATCATTAATAAAAGTGTGAGTGATGTTATGAATCGTGTTGGCGATCTTAATTATTATAGCAAATGGAATCCATGGCAACAAATGGATCCTTCTGCTAAATCAACAATTACAGGAACTCCGAAAACTCCGGGTCACCGATATGATTGGGAAGGAAAAAAAGTAGGCGTAGGAAGTTTAACACTCAGGGATATTGACAATAAGCATATTCATTTTGATCTTGAATTTTTAAAACCCTTCAAAGCAAAAGCTAAGGACAACTGGTTGTTTGAGCATTGGGGTAATGGTAATGAAACAAAAGTAACCTGGCAAAACAGTGGTGGTCTTCCCTGGCCAATGGCAAGTTTGATGGGGCCGAAGATCGTCAAAGATCTTAATGTACAATTTGTAACAGGGTTGAATAACCTGAAGAAATTATGCGAAGGATAATTCTAATTTTCCTTTTTTATCCAATTCACTTTTCTTTCTTTCAAATAATCAAGTATAAAATCAAAACATTTGTTGTGTTTGCCAACAAGCTCGGGTGGAAATACTCCTTTCTCTGAAAAAAGATCTTGTGCAATTAAATTTACAGCTGCAGTACATGTATATCCGGTTGTACGGGCCATTGAAGAAATTTTTGTTTCCGGATCATAAAAATCAAGCAGGTTCCATTCTATAGTTTTGGATTCACCATCTTTATTAGCGATCAGTTTTACTTTCATAACAGTTAGCTCTTCTTCCTCCTGTCCCAGTTTCCATTCATTAAATAAAATTTGCGAAGTAATCTTTATCGGAGCGATCTTCGTTCCGTTAATATCTATTGGTTCTTCACTAAAAAATCCGCTTTCCTTCAACGATAGAATAATATCAACATGCCCCGGGTAGCGCATTGTTTTTTCTTTCTGATTTTTTATATGGGGCATTGTATAAAGTAATGAACGAAGACCGTCAGTGTTAAATGCCTCCAATGTTCCGAGGTTTTCAAAATGTATCCATTCTACTTCACTTAATGCGGGCCTGACAATTATATGCCCATTCTCCATTAATCGTGCTGGTCTTGTGTATTCTTCAATTACGTCAGCCGGAGAAAACGGGGCCTTATACTGAAACGGTTTTTTTCTCACCTTAGGCAATCCACCAACATAAATTTCTAATGACTCAATTTTCATTTCTTCATTATGGTGGCCAATTATGAAATTACTCATCCCCGGCGCTACGCCGCAATCAGTGATCACTGTGACTTCCTTTTCTCTAGCAAGCTGGTCAAGTTGTAAAACATCTTCGGGAAAAAAGGAAATGTCCACAATATTCTTTCCGCAGTTAATTGAAGCTTCTAAAGTTTTATATCCCATAAACCCGGGCACGGCTGTTACGACAATATCGAATGAGGCAAGATGAATAATCTCGGAGATCTGCTTTTTGAGTTTCAATTCTTGGGTTTCTTTTCTTTAGCAATTCAAGATTTGCATTGCTCACATCAAATGCAGTAACATGATGACGTGAAGCAAGATCCATTGCGATAGCACTACCAACCATACCTGATCCAAGAACAGCAACTTTCATATAGCAAAATTTTGGAGGTAAAGATGCGAAAATCCTGACAGGTATTATTTTGAATTAATTTCTAACTCACTAAGGCACAAAGCCACTAAGTTTCACTAAGGCTTCCTTTGTGTTTCTCTGTGCCTTCGTGTCTTCGTGGTTCCAATATGAATTGAGCAAGTTTCGGGTTGATTTGGCTATTGCCTCTAAATAGTTTTGTGCTAAATTGAAAACAATGACAGATTATGAACGCATAAAAAAAGCAATTGAATTCATTCGATCCAATTTTCAGCAACAACCCGATCTTGATGCGGTGGCAAAAGAAGTTTATTTAAGTCCATTTCATTTTCAGCGGCTGTTTAAGGAATGGGCTGGAGTAACTCCTAAAAAGTTTTTACAATACATCAGCTTGCAACATGCAAAAAAACTTTTACAACAGCATACCGTAAGTGATACGGCTTATGAAACTGGTCTTTCCGGTTCAAGCCGCTTGCATGATCTGTTTATTAGCATTGAAGGAATGACACCAGGAGAATATAAAAACGGTGGCGAGCAGTTGCGAATCAATTATAGTTTCGCTGAAACTCCGTTTGGAAATATTATAGTTGCTTCAACAACAAAAGGTATTTGTCATCTTGCTTTTGCCGATGATGAAAAAGAAGCATTAAAACAATTGCAATTGCAATTCCCAAATGCACAGTTCCGGCAAGTGGTTGACACAATACAGCAAAATGCTTTATTCATTTTTACACAAGACTGGAAAGATCTTTCAAAAATTAAATTGCATTTAAAAGGAACTCCATTTCAAATAAAAGTTTGGGAAGCCTTATTGAAAATTCCAATGGGAGATGTATCAACTTACTCAGGTATCGCAAATACAATTAACAATCCAAATGCATCAAGAGCCGTGGGCACAGCTATCGGAGATAATCCTGTTGCATTTTTAATTCCTTGTCACAGAGTAATACGATCAACAGGAGATTTTGGACAATATCATTGGGGAAGTATAAGAAAAACCGCCATGATCGGATGGGAAGCAGCAAAGACAAATCCTGAAAATTAAAATGATTCAGCATGTATCTATAAATCCTCAGCTTCTCATCAGAAAAATTAAAAACATGGAACTAGCATTTGCGGGTAATAAAAAATTAAAACTTTATGGAGCATTAAGTTGCTCTTCCGGTAAAAGAATGAAAAAAGAAAATCGTGTCTTCTTCTCATCAGAACAAAAAGCATTAAATAATGGATACAGGCCGTGTGGTCATTGCATGATCGGGAAATACAAGACCTGGAAGAAATCTCAATGAAAATCTGCCACTAACATTTAGTTTGCCCATCGACTGGACAGAAATTTTTTACCTATACAACTATTACGATAGTACTTCTCCCGTCGCATTTAGCAACTCTACCTGTGACATAAAACCCCGAATTTTTATTGATAGTGGAGAATTATCCTCAACTTATAAGAAAAGGAAAGTACTCAAGTCAAAAACAATCATCATTAAAATGAGGCTGAATTTTTGTTCTGCAAACGATACATTAAACCGATCCTGCTAATGTTAGCTAAAACTGCGATGATCATTGATGATGATGAGGACCTTGGCCGTCTATTAATTCCGATGCTCGAAGCAAGGAAAATATTGACTTTGCCTGTCTATTCGTTACACGAAGCGGAAGAATACCTTAGTTATATGAAGCCTACTGTTATATTTCTCGACAATAGTTTTCCCGAGGGATTAGGTATAAACTTTATTCGCAATATTCATCTTGCAGATGAGGAGATAAAAATTATTATGATGACAGCCGATTCAGCGAAATGGATAGAAGAAAAGGCAAAGGAAGAAGGTGTCAACTATTTTCTCAGAAAACCATTCAACATGGAGACGATCAATACTGTTCTCGATAAACTCAACCTGGCATAAATTAGAGTATGCTTTTAATTAACGCCTGCTCAATACTTGAACGTGATACTCACCCTCAAACTCTTCCCAATTTTTCCAACGTCATTTCATTTTTTACATTACCTGTATTCAACGTAGTTCCCGGTTCAAACAAAACAACATGCACTTCTTCTTTTGCATTAGGACGATGCTCTGCCCCACGAGGCACTATAATAAATTCTCCCTCATTAATTGTTACAGTCTTATCCCGAAACTCCATATCAAAACTACCTTTCACCACATAAAAAAGTTCATCCTCGTTATCATGATGATGCCAGACAAAGGGTCCCTTGAACTTTACAAGCTTTACCATTTGTCCATTGAGTTCTCCGGCGATTTTAGGACTGTAGTGTTCAGAGAACTGTGAAAATTTTTCGGCAAGATTTATTTTGTCCATAATCATTGAATTGAAATTTTATCCGCGGTCTCTTTTGCTTTTTTTCTCAATGCATTCATGTCAGCATTCAAATCATCACATACCAATGCAACGCCCATGCGGCGATAAGGACGAAGTGTTGACTTTCCAAAGATCCTTATATCAGTATTCATTTCTTCCAATGCTTTATCTATACCAGTGATGGTAAAGTGTTCTGCTGTTTTATTTGCAAGGATAGCAGCGCTGACTCCTGCTTTTTCAAGATAGATAAGTGGAATAGGCAACCCAAGAATGGCCCTTGCATGCAATTCAAACTCGGAAAAGTTTTGTGTACCGGCCAATGTTACCATTCCTGTATCATGGGGCCGCGGACTTAACTCAGAAAAATAAACCCCGCGGTGTGTAAGAAAAAATTCAACTCCCCAAATACCGGTACCCGTTAATGAAGTGGTGACCTGCTTTGCCATTTCACATGCGTCCTCAAAATCTTCCGTGCTTATTGCAATGGGTTGCCAGCTTTCCATGTAATCTCCTCTCTCTTGCCGGTGTCCTATTGGCGGGCAAAATAATGTGTTGCCATTTATCTGGGTCACCGTCAACAATGTTATTTCTGTATGAAATGAAATAAACTCTTCAATGATCACTTCTTTCAGGTCGCCTCTTGAATTATTGATAGCGTAGTCCCAAACCTTTTGCTGATCGTTTTCATCTTTCAATACACTTTGTCCTTTCCCTGAAGAGGACATCAATGGCTTTACTACACATGGCAAACCAATTTTATTTACAGCGTCTTTAAATTCTTCAAAAGCTGTGGCATAAAAATATTTCGCTGTCCTTAGTCCCAATTCTTTACTTGCAAGATCACGGATCAGTTTTCGGTTCATGGTAAAGTTGGCGGCCCTTGCGCTGGGAATAACTTTGAAATTCTGTTTTTCATATTCATAAAATCGCTCTGTTCTTATCGCTTCAATTTCCGGAACGATGAGATCAGGTTTATGTTTTGCAACAATTGAATCCAGTTGTTCTCCGTTAAGCATATCAAGCACTTCAAAATCATCCGCCACTTGCATAGCTGGTGCTCCTGCATAACTGTCTGCAGCGATCACTGTTTGTCCCAATCTTTTTAAAGCAATTGTCAATTCTTTTCCAAGCTCGCCACTTCCAAGCAGTAATATTTTTTTGTGCATGCTGCAAAGTAAATTTATTTACCAAATAAAAAATCCCGTCTGGCCTAAGGCTAGACGGGATCACTAGCCCACTGAAATGTTTTCAATAGAAGAATTGCTCTTTTACAATTTTTCCATCTTTTACTTCATACACAGCGATCTCGTCCATTTTCTGGCGGCTCATGCCTTTCATGGTACAGTCCATTCCCATCGCAACGCTGAAAAATCTTCCACCAACAACCGGTGCTGATGAATAGCCACCATGCATTTCTTCTACCATCTCGCCAAATCTCTTTCCTTTTTCTTTAATGGCAGACAATCCTTCTGCCGATTGCATTCCTGGTGAAGTAGGAGGTTCAATGCTTACCGCGTTGTCGGCAAATAATTCAGTCTGGATCTGTTCCCATTGACCAGTTTGAGAAAGCTCGTTAAAACGATTGGCCACTTCCTGTGTAGTCATCACTGCTTCTAATGTTGACATAGCTTTTTGGTTTAAAAGTTAAAAAAGTCCGAAGGACTCCTTCGGAGACAGATAAGCTACGAATATTTTACAGCCGGAAAAATTAAATAATTATGAACGCCGAAATTTGTGGTATGAATGTGGCTTTAGTCATTATAAATAAATTTCCAGATTGAAATTCCTGATATTAATTTTTTGTTGCTTTTTTGCGGCTTGTGCTGTTAGCAAGAATCCCCTGCGTAAAGAAATTAAACAACTTCAAAAAGGAAAGATCAAGGACGATACCAGTTTTGTATACATATTGCCATTTGAAAACAAGAAAGCTCACCTGATCGTGCAGGGTTATTTTGGAGTTTTTTCCCATAAAGAAAGAGCCGCTCTTGATTTTAAAATGAAAAGAGGGACAAATATTTTGGCCGTAAGAGATGGTGTAGTAACAAGAGTAAAAGAAGATGGCACCAAAGGCGGGTGGAGTAAAAAATATAGCAGCCAGGGAAATAATATTGTAATTCAACACAGCGATAATTCCCGAAGTGGTTACTGGCATTTGCAAAAAGACGGAGCCCTGGTAAAAGTTGGCGATACTGTAAGGCAGGGACAAATAATTGGCCTGAGTGGAAAAACAGGTTATGCCGCAATACCGCATCTACACTTAATAGTTTGGAAAAGTAATAGTCGCGGGTGGCAGCAAATAGCGACAAGATTTCAAACCTCAAAAGGAATAAAATATTTACGACCCTGGAAATGGTATCGGAACAAGGAAACTTCTTTTCCGGGTGTTTCTCAACCAATGGAAACAACGGGGCAATAGTGCCAATTTTTTACCGCTTACATTTGAAAAAAAATCGTTTTGAGTTTCCAGGAAATTTGGCAACAATTTATTGAAGGAATGAAAAACACAACATGGCTTGAGTACATTGCTGTGTTTGCTGGTATTGCGAGTGTGTGGTACAGTAGAATTGAAAATATTTTGGTTTACCCGGTAGGGCTTATCAATACTATTATATATGTATGGCTAAGTGTGGAAGGGCAATTGTTTGGCGAAGCTTCGGTAAATCTTTACTATACAGTGATGAGTATTTATGGATGGATGCTTTGGACAAAAAAAGACAAAGAACAACATATCATTGTTCATGTCAAGTTTTCAGATCGCCGCTGGTGGTTTTATCAATTAGCTTTTTTTGCAATTTTTTACCTTGCCATATTTATTTCACTTTCTTATTTAAAAAGATCATTTGCTCCCGGAGCTATTCCCTGGGCAGATGCTTTTGCAAGTGCTACTGCATTTACCGGCATGTGGTTGATGACAAAGAAAAAAGTGGAAAGCTGGTATTGGTGGATCGCATTATGTTTTTACCAGTGTATATTATTTTGTATTATTAATAATGGCCGTTTGGGGACTCATTGAATGGAGAAGAAGGGCTGCATTAAAAATAACATTATGAGTTATTGTACATTTATTAACTCACTGAAACCAAATGAACAAAATGTTCATCGGGAATACCATGATAAGTATTATGGTTTTCCAATTCATGATGATAATGAACTTTTCTGTCGTTTGATCCTGGAGATCAATCAAGCTGGTTTAAGCTGGACAACTATTTTAAATAAACAACAAGGCTTTCGGAAAGCCTATCACAATTTTGAAATAACGGGTACAAAGAAAAAGATTTTAAACGCCTCATGAATGATGCAGGTATTATCCGGAACCGCTTAAAGATCAATGCAGCAATTGAAAATGCAAAAACAATACTCAGGTTACAAAAAGAATTCAAGTCATTTAAGAATTGGCTGGATCATCATCATCCAAAAACAAAAGATGAGTGGACGAAGTTATTCAAGCAAACCTTTCGCTTTACCGGCGGTGAAATAGTAAACGAATTTTTAATGAGCACCGGCTTTCTTCCAAATGCACATGAAGAAAGCTGCCCCATTTATAAAAAAATAATAAAAGCTAAACCTGCATGGAACAAAAGCCGCTGATAAAAGTAGCGGTGATCGGACCGGAGTCCACCGGCAAAAGCACCTTGTGTGAGTTGCTGGCACAGCATTATAACACGCAATGGTGCCCGGAGTTTGCGAGGGAATTTTTGCTTACACATGGAACCGATTATTCTTATGATGACTTATTGTATATCGCCAAAGGGCAGCTGGCTATGGAAGACGAGTATATTCAGTCGACTGTCAACGGACCACAGACAACAGTTAACGCTGGCTCACAGCTTATGGCTCGTAGCTCGCAACTTCTCTTCATCGATACCGAAATGTACGTAATGAAAGTATGGTGTGAGTTTGTTTTTGAGAAATGTCATAGATGGATACTTGACCAGATCATTGAAAGAAAATATGATCTCTATTTACTATGCAATACCGATCTGCCCTGGATCAAAGATGAGCTGAGAGAATACCCGGATCTTAAAACAAGGGACCAGCTTTATCATATTTATAAAGACATCATGATAAATCAATCTACTTCCTGGTTGGACATAAGCGGCGATTATGATCAACGGCTTCAAAAGGCAATAAAAGCGGTTGATCAACTGATGGCGGGGTAAAATATCCATTGTACATTCGGGCATTAATGAATTTATTTTTTCAAAAACATCATCGTTTACTTTTTTACAGCAGCTGGTTATTACTTGCATTGGCACAAGCTGCTTCCACAGAGCTAATAGCTGACGAAGCCTATTATTGGGTGTATTCACGATTTCCTGCCTGGGGATATTTTGATCATCCACCGATGATCGCCTTCTTAATTAAGAGTGGTTATGCAATTTTTCATAATGAACTTGGGGTAAGATTAATTTGTGCTCTGCTTAGCACATTTACCATTCTTATTACCGAATCACTTACCGAAAGAAAAAATCCTTTTCTTTTTTATACAATTGTGTTAAGTATCGGTGTATTGCAAATTGCCGGGTTTCTTGCTGTGCCCGATACACCACTATTATTTTTTACTGCTTTATTTTTCTATACATATCGGTCTTTTATAAAAAATACAAGCTGGAAAAACATATTACTTCTTGCTTTAGCCATCAGCCTGCTTTTTTATACCAAGTATCATGGCTTATTGATCGTCGTGTTCACCTTTCTATCAAACATTAAATTATTTACCCGCTGGCAAACATGGCTCGTAGGATCTTTTGTATTGATACTTTACGCTCCGCATCTTATTTGGCAATGGCAGCATGACTGGGTAAGCTTTCGCTATCATCTTTTTGAAAGCAATGTGAGCGGTTATCGATTTTCATATACCACCGATTACCTTCTTGGTCAAATTTTACTTGCAGGCCCATTGGCTGGTTTTATCCTTTTGCCTGCAGCATATATGTACAAGATAAAAACGCAAACCGACAAGGCATTGAAGTTTACATTGATCGGTATTTATTTGATCTTTCTCGTAAGTTCTTTTCGGGGAAAAGTAGAAGTGAACTGGACAATGCCGGCAATGATACCGTTGATCGTTTTAAGTCACCAATTTCTTATTGATAAAATTTCATGGGCAAAGCCGTTACGGATAATTGCATTTGTTTCT
>VBAS01000267.1 GCA_005882975.1 Bacteroidota bacterium
TCCACGTTTCGCCACCATCAGTTGTTTTAAAAACTCCTCTTTCTGGATGTATACCATAAGGATTTCCGATCGCTGCAGCATAAACAGTGTTTGGATTAACAGGATCAACAATAATGCGATGAATATTTCTTGTATTCTCCAATCCCATTCGCTTCCATGTTTTGCCGGCATCCAAGGTTTTAAAAATTCCTTCACCGATATTCAAAGAGTTCCTTGGATTGCCCTCACCTGTTCCTACCCAAACAATATTCGGATTTGATTGCTGAACTGCAACTGAGCCGATGTTTTGTGTTGTCTGATCATCAAACACCGGCGTCCATGAATTGCCGCTGTTCTCTGTTTTCCATACACCTCCGGAAGCAGCGCCGAGATATATTATGTTTGGATTCTCTAATACAACATCAATTGTTGTGATACGTCCACTCATACCAGCTGGGCCGATATTACGTGGTTTCCAATTCTTAAATTGTTCAAGACTGATTTTTTGTGCTGTGGTAAATAAACAGAACAAAGTGCCGAAGGCACTGAGCAGAATAGTTTTTCTCATTTCATGTGATGTTTAAAAAAAATAAACTTACTTAAAAAGAATCATTGCAGAAAAAAAATGGTTGAACGGTGGCTAAGAGATTAAAAAAAGAAAAGCACAAGGAGTTTTAAATAGGCTTTTACTGTATTTAATAAAATAAAAAAGAGACGAGTATTCTTCTCGTCTCTTTTTCTCATTCTCTCTTTTGATCTCTTAGCTTAAAATGGTTTCACTGTCTTTACTCCCTGTGGAATGTTTGAACTCTCAGGATAAAGAACAGCTTTCACCATATTATTTAATGTCAAATATTTCTTTGCGGCTTTTTGTAAGTCCTGAACAGTGAGGGCATTTACTTTTTGTTCATAATCCAACACATTTTCAGGATCAGTTTGGTCAATAAATGCATTTGACAACACTCCAACCCAATAATCATTGCTTTGAAGATTTACATGGTATTGCTTCCTCCATGTTTCCTTTACTTTATCAAGATCTTTTTGATCAATTCCTTTTTCCTGCGCATCTTTTATAATATCAAGTAAAGCTTTTGTGAGTTTTTCAACATTCTCTGGTCCGCATGGCAAACCTGCAGAAATAGTATAGTGAACATAAGGCCTTTTATAAATAGTACCCCCGATGCCTCCACCATAGATACCACTCATTTCTTCACGAAGTTTTTCAATGATCTTAATATTTAACACTTCAAGCAATGCAGCAAGATCCATTTTCTCTTCACGGTTGTATTCTGTTTCACCTTCAAACATTAAAGTGATCATTGCCTGCGATTCTTTCCCTTTTTTAAGATTCGCTTCTGTTGCTCCTTTGATCAGCCTGATTCCATTGTCTTTGAATTTATTTTCTTTTGGAGCAGAAGGCAATGACCCAAGATATTTCTCCAAAAGAGGTTTTGCTTTTTCAATATCTATGTTGCCGACAAAACTGCAATGCATGCCATTAGCATTGCCAAATATCTCTTTGTAAATAGCAAATGACCTGTCAAGATTTAAATTATCAAAATCCTCCGGGCTTGGAATTTCATTTGCCCAAGGGTTGTTGTTATAAACAATTTTACCAAGAGTATCCTGGAACCATGTTTGCGGATCTTGTTTTGCAAACTGAAGCCCCGCTTTATTTTTTGTTACAAACGATTTGAATAGATCCTCATCTTTCCGCGGTTGTGTATAATACAAATACATCAGCTGGAGAAAAGTTTCAAAATCCTTTACGCTGCTGCGACCTTCAATACCTTCTTCATGATCATTGATATAAGGACTAACCGAAACGGTTTTGCCCGCCATAAATTTTCTCAGGTCAGTTGGCGACATATCTTTTACACCCATTTGTCCAACAAGTACGGCAGCATATTGTGCATTTTCTTTATCAGCAAGATCAAAATTGTGAAAGCCACCCCAGCGCCATGCATCCATTTGTATTTCATCATTCTTTAGCGTTGTCGATTTTATTGTTATTGTAACTCCATTGCTTAACGTAAGATCTGTTGTACCCAACTTTGCATTTTTTGTTTCAGCTGTAATTTTTCCAGGCATTGGTTCTTTATCAAGCAATGCAGATGCCACTGCCTTTTCTTCATATGCTTTTAAGGGTTTATTATTTGCAGCAACTAAGGCTTTTAAAAGCTCGGTATTGTTTGGCAATTTATCTTTTAATTTGGCAGGAGCTTCTACCAAGGTAAACGCATTTGCTGTAGAAGGCATTTGTTTAGCAAGTGCATTTATTTCCTGTAAGGTGATCGTTGGTAAAACCTGTTGTAAAAACTTATAGCGATGATCGACACCGGGAATTGGATTGCCCTGTAAAAAATTATTTAAATATTGCTGAACGATCGCACCCGACTCGGATTTATCTTTTTCCCTAAAAGATTTTTCAGCAGCGTTCATCAAACTTGCTTTTGCACGATCGAGTTCTGTTTGCAAAAAGCCAAATTGTCTTGCTCTATTGGTTTCTCCAATCAATGCATCGACGGCATCCTGCAGCGGCGCTTCGCCTAATACTGCAAACGATGTAAAAGAATTATAGCCACGCAGGAAAGACTGATAGCCAGTATTAGCAAAAACAAACGGCGGGTTTGGTTTTTGTGTTAATTCAGTTAATCGTTGATTGATCAAAGAACTTACTAATCCTTCCACTGTGCTTTCACGATAATCGGCCCATGTTTTTAATTTTTTTGCAGGCTTTACAAAATTATATACCTCTAAAAAAGTATTGGTTGCTTCCTCATCAGTTAACACCATTGCATCGGGTGATGTTCTTTGTTTTATTTGAATAATGGCAGGCCTTGCAGTTGCATTAGCAGGGTTTGTGAATTTTGAAAAATGAGCAATGATCTTTTTCTCTGCATCTGCCGGATCTATATCACCGACAACAATAACCGCTATAAGATTTGGGCGATACCATGTTTTATAAAAACTTTTAAGAGTTTCTGGCTTGAATGTTTTTAAAATTTCATCTTTCCCGATCGGTAAACGCTCCGCATATTTTGAACCATTGAATAATCGTGGATAATACTGGCGGCTCATTCTTTCTTCAGAGCCCTTGCTTAGTCTTGATTCTTCCAGTACAACACCCCGTTCTTTTTCAATTTCATTTTTATCAAACAAATTGTTGAATGCCCAGTCTTCCAGCACAGTAAATCCCTTTTCAACAACCTTCGGATCATCGGTTGGAATTGGTAAAATATAAACTGTTTCATCAAAACCTGTGTAGGCGTTCAGATCGGCGCCAAACTCCACTCCTGTTTTTTGTAAATAATCAACCAGTTCGTTCTTTGGAAAATTTTTGGAACCATTAAAACTCATGTGCTCCATAAAGTGAGCCAATCCACGTTGGTCATTATTTTCTAAAACAGAGCCTGTATTTACGGCGAGCCGCAATTCCAGTTTCTTTTCAGGCTTTACGTTTCTGCGTATATAATAAGTAAGTCCATTCGCCAGTTTTCCAACCTTTACATTTGGATCTACAGGCAACAGGTCTTTCAAATTATATTGACCAAAAGAAATGACATAGAAAAAGGCAAATACAATAAAGAATAATGGTTTGAGCTTTTGTTTCATCAATTGATTTTTAGGGAGGTAAATATAATCATGGCTTTTCGTTAAGGAAAATAAAAAACTCCCTCAACGGGAGGGAGTAATAGTTCAAAGGGAATATGAGTTGATTAGTTATTCGGCTTTTCTTCTTTTTTCTCATTATATTTTTTTTCCGCTTCTTTTGCCTTTGCAAAATCAAGCACAACACCATTGATGCAGTAACGCAGACCTGTAGGCTTAGGTCCATCATCAAATACATGACCTAAATGTGCTTTGCAACGTCCGCATTCAACTTCGGTCCGGCTCATGCCAAGTGTATTGTCTTCCAGGTAAATGATACTTTCTTTACTTATCGGTTCATAAAAGCTTGGCCAGCCGCAACCGCTTTCAAATTTTGTATCGCTTCTAAATAATGCATTGCCACAAGCTGCACAATAATAAGTTCCTACTTCATTAAAGGATTCATATTTACTGCTCCAGGGTCTTTCTGTTCCTTTCAGGCGGGCTATATTATAAACATCTTCGGGAAGAACTTTTTTCCATTCTTCTTCTTTCAAGTTTACTTTCGTTGTATCCGTGTTAGAATAAACCGGGTTATTTTTTTTATTAATAGTATCCATTTTTACAAATTTGGTTTTTGTTGATTGAGAATAGGTGCATTGCTGGCAGGCAGTAGCAACGATAAGTAAGATCAATAGCTGTTTCATTTGTTCTGTTTCTAATTACACAAATTTACGTTTAATAAGGTTGGATGGTTTGCTATCTAGCAGTAGTGAGTGCAGGCTTAACATTTCGTTACAAACAGCCGTTCTGGTTGAATGTTTTTAAACCAATTCCGTGCCCATCAACGAATTTTTGGGCAATGGACATTATATTTGTCGTTCACACTGGTAAGCAACTACATGTTCAATCTAATTTTATTTGGCCCTCCAGGCAGCGGTAAAGGCACGCAGTCGGACCGACTTGTTGAAAAGTATGGACTTATCCATCTTTCTACAGGCAACTTGCTACGTGAAGAGATCGCCAATAAAACCCCGTTAGGTAAGGAAGCAAAAAAATTTATTGATCACGGGCAGTTAGTTCCGGATGAAGTAGTGATCGGAATGGTCGACTCTTTTTTTGACAGGCATAAAAACGTAAATGGTTTTTTATTTGACGGTTTTCCACGTACTGTGGCGCAGGCGCAGGCATTGGATAAATTATTGGCATTGAAAAAAACTGATATTGCATCAGTGCTTGCCCTTGAAGTTACTGAACAGGAATTAATAAACAGGTTGCTTAACCGTGGTAAAACAAGTGGCCGCAGTGATGACAACAGTGAGGATGTGATAAGAAAAAGATTTATAGTATATACAAATGAAACATCGCCTGTGGCTGATTATTATAAGAAAGCAAGAAAATTTAAAGCCATTCATGGCGAAGGCTCGGTTGATGAGATAAATGCTGCTCTGCGGCAAGCCATTGACAAGGCAATGGCAAATCATAAAGATTGATCCTCAATCCTCTTACCTGACGAGACGGATTTTTTTATGTCTTCGTTTTAGCGAACTTGCAGGGATTAAGCCTCGCTTATGAATTTTGAAAAAGAAAATTTCATCCGCACAAAACTTGTTTCACTTTTACAAAAACTAAAGAATGATGAGCCTGCACGTTGGGGTAAAATGAATGTTCAACAGATGATCGAACATTTTTCTGATGTAATGATGGTGGCATCAGGCAAGATCAAATTGCCAATAGTAACGCCTGCTGATAAG
>VBAS01000268.1 GCA_005882975.1 Bacteroidota bacterium
TTTAAAAGTACAAGACATAGTAAAGTTGATTTTGATTTTCTATTTTGTTGCCGTCCTTTTGTAATGATTATTATTTCTGAACATCAGGTATTTCAACTTATAGTTTGAGTGAGATCAAAGGTTTATTGCCTTCGATCTCCTGCAATATAATCCGCTATCCTTTTGCAGACTTCTATAATTCAACACTGAGAAATTTTGTATTTAATTATTTTCCGTCCGCCCGGGGTCTTGCCCCGCAGCAGTACAAAATAAATAGATGAAGAGGGCAGACCCGGGAGTTAGTTATCATATCTGTCTTCCATAGTTCTTTGCAGCAACTACCAGAAATGAATTAACTTCCTCAATCAACCACTTTTTTACCAAATACTAGCCACCATGCGAACACTTCTATTTTCGATTCTCATTATTACATCTTTCTTTTATTCATGCAAGCAAGCATCAAATAAAACAAATAATATCAGTGAATCGTTTTTAGGTTCGTGGAGGTTTGTTGAGGAACAGGAATTGGATAGCACCGGCGCCGTGATTGATCGTGATACGAACGTTGACGGTTTGTTGATCTATTCACCAGAAGGAAAAATGAATGTTCAACTTTTATACAAGGGAACAAGACAAAAGATCATCAACGATACGATCATGAATAATGATGGTGCATCGTCACATCTTGGTCTTGGTTCTAATGCATGGTCCACTGAGCAGGCAAGAACGATCATCGATACATACGATGCCTATTTTGGTGATTATTCAATTGACTGGCAATATCAAATTGTAACACATACGATGACTGGAAACTTAAGACCCGAAAAAAACGGAACAATTTATAAGAGACGATTCCAACTAAAAAATGATTCACTCTTCTTACGAGATGCAAAACCAGATCAGTATTGGCAGGTTGTTTGGGTAAAGAATAAATAATGAAAAGATCATTTCAATGGCGCAGGTGCATTAATAAACTTTTTATGTGCACCAGTTAATTCCGTCCGCCGGGGGTCTTTCCCCGCAACAAGTACAACATAGATGAATGAAGAAGGCCCCGGGAGTTTTATTCTATACAACTTACAATTGGAAATTCTTAACTTTCTGTACAAGAACTTGTGGAAGGCGGAAAGTTAGCGGCAATATTGCAAATGAGAAAAGCAATTTTATTATCAACCCTATTTGGTTTTGCTCAAATTGCTTTGGGACAGAAAATCCTTTCCAAAATTGATAGTATGAGCTCAAAAAAGGAAATTGAGAAGCTAATAAATTCTTTGAATTCGAGGTATAAAAAATTTACCATAATCGAGGACTCATTAAATTTTCAACCCGTCTATAAATCAGATTTCGATAAGAATGGTTTGACAGACTTGCTTGCTGTTGGTGGCTTCCCAGTTTACTCCATCGGCCCTAATGATGTTGAAAGACATTATTACGACTTAGGAATTTTAGTTGTGATGAACTTTGGGGAAGATTCTCTGGAAATAAAAGATCTGACCAAAGCAATAAAGGAACTTAATCATCAAGTTACTGCTCCCAAGATTGTTGATGACACAGTATTAACACTAAATCAAATAGATTTAATATTTAAATTTGGAGACTTCATCGAACTCAACTCCAATCCTAAAAATTATGAGATAGAAAAAATAGAATATCAGACCACCTCATGTTTTGGACCTTGCCCTGTATTCAGTATCGAAATCAATAAAGACAAAACAGGGCTATTTAAAGCTTCAGACTATAATAGTGAAACAGAAATATCTATAGCTGACCTACGTAGTAAAACAAATAACTCAAAAGAGATTAAAGGAACATTTAGAGCAATTATAAAGGACGATTCATTTTCAGATATTATTAACCTGGCTAATTATATTGATTTCCCAACTTTAAAAGACGATTATTCAGTTGATTGGACAGACGACCAAAGTTGTATTTTAAAAATCACATACAACAATGGACAAACCAAAGAAGTAGAAGATTACGGTTTGATAGGTAGTTATGGACTGGCTAGATTGTATCAATTATTTTTTGAATTGAGATTTAATCAACTATGGAAATAGATCTGTCCCTCGTTGTCCGTAGTGTTCCTTTTTTCTTCAAACCAATAAAGAATAATTAAAAAATTTTGAGTCGTTATGCTTAGTTTGCAACTAAGCATCGGTTCCGAAGGAACCGGCAAAACTTGTTATTGAAATCAGTTTCAAAAAATAAATAAAACAGAAAATGAATTAACTTTCTGTACAAAAAATTTCGCAAAGCCGCGAGTTGTGCGTCACTTGAACAGTCAGCAAACTCAAAAGATTTTTAATGGTTGATACAGAAAGACAAAAGAAGCATGCCCTTCACTTGAGACATTTATCTGTCAGACTGATAACAAATGACGATTTTGAAGAAAGGCTGATGGATGATTTAACTGATGCCTGGTTACCTGAACAGTATTAAGACTAAGTCGGCTGTACCTTCTCCGAGTGATATTTCCAGGTAATATTTGTGTTAAGATAGTCGTCGACAGAGTTCGCATACATCAACGCTGTATATATTGGTTCCGGGACATTAAAATAGTGATAAACTCCGGCGTCATAAAACTCAACCTGCAGGATCTTTGTAAAAGCGTCATACCCTATCGACCAGATTGTATCTGAATTAACCTTTACACGATGAAAATCTGGTTTTCCTCCTGTGCGCTTAGATGTAGATTTGGAATCAGGATACTTTTGTTTCTTTAGATCAATAGTTGTCTTACTCGCCGCAGCATGATCTTTCAAGACCTGGAAAGCGTTGTTGATCTGCTTTGATACCTCTATTGCCTTCAATAATTCATCTGTATTATCCCGGAACCTATCAGGATGCCACTTCTTCATTTGGCGGCGATATGCTTTTTTGATTTCATCAAACGTAGAATTCCTGTTTACACCAAGGATTTCAAAATGACTATCGTTTACCATCAAAAACGTTAGGGAATTATTATGTGCAAGATAATCATAAAAATAAAAATGGCGGCGCTGTTTCAAAATTATCCGCCCCAGTTGTGCTTAGTGTTCTATAAAATAAAAAATTTTCGATCGTTATCCGGAGAATTGTATCTCCGAATCATTGAATAAGCTGTTCTTCTTCCTTTATTAAATATGTACAACTTACAATTGGAAATCATTAACTTTCTGTAAAGGAACTTGCGTAAGGCAGAGTGTTAAGGGCAAGTTTAATGAACACTCTAATCTTTTTCGAAAGATTTTTACAATTAGCCTGAAATAAACTAAATATCATAAATATGAAAAATAAGTTTCTTTTGGCTTCGGTCATTACCACCATAGTCTTATTCGTATTAAATGCAATAATGTATGTATCCTTTTTAAAGGATTTCTTTCAAAATCATCCGGCAGTTTCACCTGAATTTATGAAACAACTTTATAGATCAGACGATCAACTAATCATATGGGCAATTATTCTCTCTTCAGTTGCTATCGGTTGTCTTGTTACTACTGTAATTTATTGGTCAGGTGCTAGAACATTTATTAACGGGTTAAAGTCAGGTTTTATTTTTGCTATACTTTTCCTTTTTTCAGTTGACTTTGGGTTGTTGGGTTCAACAAACAATTTTACTATAGCTGGTGCCTTTGCTGACATTATATGCAGCACTACTACAGTGACACTATCATGTGCTGTTGCAGCATGGATATTGGGTAAAAAGAAACCGAATTGACTCGAACGAATACAACTGAAAAAATTGCAATACATTATTTATTCAATACAACTTACAATTGGAAATCATTAACTTTCTGTATAAGAATTTGCGTAAAGCAGAATGTTATATCGGGCATATGGGCGACACCTGTCGGTAAACGATTCCACGGGTTGTGTCACTGCCCAAACCTTCAGACCCAATTTTCTTAAATTATCGATGAGAAAAATTCCGTCCTTGCGCCAATGGGTGAATTACCTATGAGGTCGCAATCTGTAACAACCCCGCTAAATTATTAACATGCTTGCATTTCGAAAAATTGTAATTACATTTAGGATAGTATTGGTCATTTGCGTTTTTCGACTCCAACACCTCTTGAAATTTTTCAAACAAGTCTTTCTTTATTTTCCTTTCTGCCGCATCCCTGTAGAATATAGTTTTGGGTAATGATGTAATTACCAACCACTGTCTATCTATTTATAATAACCAATATCTACTGATAATACCAACGGTAATTTAAATCTGTTAGACCCTTTTTCTATTAACCAATAAAAAAATAATTATGCAAACATCATTCAAAGGCAATCATTTTAGGTTTATCCTATTGTGCTTTATTATTGGATTCGCTTCCTGCAAAAAAGAAATTCAGTCTACGGCAAACAGCAATGCGTTAAAGGCTGACAACAGCACGATTAACGAAACAATTAACACAACACCGGCTACTATGTCGGTTATTACAACAGGTCTCAAATATCCAAGAGGATTAAAATTTGGACCAGATGGCAATTTATATGTTGCAGAAGCCGGTACCGGGCCCACGGCATTATGTAGCACCCAAAGTTGCGCTGCTTTGCAACCCGCAGTTTTCTCGCCTTATTTTGGTTGCCCTACCGGGGGACGCATATCCAGAATTGATCCATCATCAGGTGGCAGGGTAACTGTTGTTGATAATTTACCTACAAGCGTTGGAACTAATCCGGACGGAACTAAAGCAGACTTTTTTGGGCCTGCTGATGTGGGTTTCATTGGTAATACACTTTATGTCCTTCAGGCAGGAGCAGGTTGTGGCCATGGAGTTCCATCATCAACCAACGGCATATACCGAATTAATTCAGATGGAAGCCATACCATGATCGCTGATTTGGGCTCGTGGTCAGTAGCACACCCAGGTGCACAAAATGAACCTGATGACTATACCCCTGAGGGCAATTGGTATAGCATGGCGGTTGCAGAAAACAATTTTTATGCATTGGAACCCAATCACGGCAATTTTGTAAAAGTTGGTTTGAATGGAAGCATCCAGGAAGTGGTTGATATTTCTGCAAGTGAAGGACATATTGTTCCAACAGCACTGGCTTATAAAGGGAATTTCTTTGTTGGCGATTTGGGCGTGTTTCCTATTACGGGTATCTCCAGTGTTTTTAAAATTACACCGGATGGTACAATGAAAAAAATAGCCACTGGGTTTAGTGCCATTGTAGGACTTGTGGCGGACAAAAATTCAAATATCTATGTGCTGGAAATGACTGCCAATCACCCTTTCCCATTTCCGGGGGCGGGTAGAATAAGAAAAATTAATGCCAATGGAACAGTACAAGATGTAATATCGGGCTTAAATCTTCCCACTGCTATGGCAATGGGACCTGATGGAAATTTGTATGTATCTTCCTGGGGATTCGGACCTCCATTAGGTCAGGTGGTAAAAGTAACATTACACAATTAAATAAAAACAGTCCCTCGAAAATTTAAGAATAGTTACATTCATTTAAAGATTATGATAGGGAAACAGTAAAATGTTTCCCTATTACTTTATTCCCGCGGCAGGTATTTTACTTGTCCGTCCCTCGTTGTCGGTAGTTTTCCTTTCTTCAAATCAAAGAATATAAAAAGATCTTGGGTCGTTATGCTTAGTTTGTTCCGAAGGAACTCCTTCGGAGTAACTAAGCATCGGTTCCGAAGGAACCGGCAAAGCTTGTTATTGAAATCAGTTTCAAAAAATAAATAAAACAGAAAATGAATTAACTTTCTGTACAAAAACTTTCGCAAAAGCCGCGAGTTGTATGCTATTTTAAAATGACACTTCACAATCTTATAAGCAACATGAAATTTTTGTTTGGGTTCTTATTTATGTGTTCAATTAATACTTATGCTATTCCTGTGGACACAACGGAAAGCATAAACAAATTAATGACAGATCTGTATCAAAGAGGCCAATTCAATGGAAGTGTCATTGTTGCAGTAAAAGGGAAAGTTATTTATACCAACGGTTTTGGTGAATCAAATTTTGAAACTCATGAAAAATTTAGTCCTTCTACTATTTCTTGTCTTGCTTCTGTTTCGAAACAGTTCACAGCAATGACAATTATGATGCTTGCTGAAAAGAATAGAATTAAGTATGATGACCCTGTTTCAAAATATATTCCGGAACTATCTAAATATGCTGATGGCATTACCATCAGACATTTGCTAACGCATACTTCTGAAATTCCCGATGTCGGTGATTTAGGGGTTGACCATCCGGGTTTAACTAATGACGAAGTATTAAAAACTTTAGTGAAACAAAATTCATTAACTTTTAAACCGGGAACAAAATATGAATACAGTAATACCGGGTATATTTTATTATCCATAATCATAGAAAGAATTACGGGTAAATCCTACAAAGAATTTCTGAGTGAAAAAATTCTGTTTCCTTTAAAAATGAATAACACTTTTCTGTATGATGGTTCACGACAATTAACGAACAACATAGCGATGGGTTACAGCCAGTTCAATCAAAAGGATGGTTATACCGCATTAACCACAGGAGATGGTGGCATGTTTTCAAATGTATATGATTTGCTCAAATGGAGCGAAGCATTATATTCAGAAGAATTAGTAAAACAATCAACCTTAGATACCGCATTTACACCTGCAAAAGTTATAGAAGGCAAAACCACTTATGGATTTGGCTGGAATATTACAGGAACCGGAGCAGATAAAGTTGTTTGGCATACAGGGAATACAGGAGGCTATAGGGCATTCATTGAGAGAAGACTAAAAGATAGGATTACCATTATCATGTTAACCAATAAGGGAAATAGCAGACGCATGGAAATAAACGATGCGATTGTGAACATTTTGAATGACAAACCTTATTGCCAAAGTTGCCGATAAGTGAAAAAATGTATAATACAATAAAAGAGCATGGAATTAATGTTGCTTTAAATATGTATGACTCATTGAAAGCTGCAAATGATACTACTTATGATATTGCCGAATCAGAGTTAAATACATTGGGCTATCAATTAGTTAGTGAAAATAAATTAAATGATGCTATTGCGATTTTTAAATTGAATACAACAAGTTATCCGAGATCTTCTAATGCCTTTGACAGTTTAGGTGACGCCTATGTTGCAGTTCGTGATAAAGATGATGCAATAAAAAGTTATCAGATAGCCATTGAGTTAGATAAAAATAATCTTGAATCAATTAGAAAACTGAATAACCTAAAAAAATTAAAATAATATCAATTTCCGAGTTTCTCCGTCCGTCCTGGGTTTTCCTTCCGCCCGGGGTCTTGCCCCACAACCAGTACCTGCCTACCGGCAGGCAGGCAACATAAATGAATGAAGAGGGCAGACCCCGGGAGTTTGTTATCATATCTTTCTTCCACAGTTCTTCGCATCAACAACCAAAAAATTGAAATGCGTTTATTTGTTCTGTACAACTTACAATTGGAAATCATTAACTTTCTGTACAAGAACTTGCGTAAGCAGAATGTTAGCCGTAATTGTAAAAAACTCTAGTAACATTAGAATGACCATAGAGGACATAAGAAATATTTGTATTTCATTGCCACATGCAACTGAGGACATAAAATATGGAACAGACTTATGCTTTTCTATTGGGAATAAAATTTTTTGCGGCACACGAATAGAAGGTCCATTTAGAACAGGGATAAAGTGCAACGAATCCGATTTTAGTGACTTAATTGAGAGGCAGGGTATCGTACCAATGCCCCGGCTCTCAACGACTTATTGGATAAGAATTGAAAAAGATAATGCACTAAGTTCTTTTGAATGGAAACACTACATAAAAAAATCGTATGATTTAATTATGGCAGGATTACCAAAAAAAATAAAACACTCTTTTACACAATCACATGGGAAATAGCTCAACATTATCAACAGGAATACTTCTGTCCGCCCGGGGTCTTGCCCTACAGCCAGTACCTGCCTACCGGCAGGCAGGCAACATAATTGAATGAAGAGGGCAACTTACAATCGGAAATCATTAACTTTCTGTGCAAGAACTTAAGACTAAAATATGATAACAAAAGACCGAGAAACATTTTTTGCCCCAGAGCTTTTCATTAATAATGGGGTAAAAGACATTTCGTTTTATGAAAATGCATTTGGAGCATCGGAGCGGTTGCGATTCTCTAACGATGACGGCAGTATTCACGTGGTAGAGCTTTCTATTGACGGAGCTATATTTCATATACACGAAATAACAGCAAAACAGTATTTTTTTACACCCGGCAAAAACAACGGTACTACGATCTGTATTGGCTTATTTGTTTCAGACGTGGACAAAGTAATGAGCAAAGCAATTAAAGCAGGAGCAATTGAAATAAATCCGGCCCAAGATTACGAATACGGTTATAGACAAGGGACAATCAAAGACCCGTTTGGACATTATTGGCAAATACAGAAAAAAATATCATAATTATCTTACGACATTGACAATTCACATTTCATTCCGCCCGGGGTCTTGCCCCACAGCCAGTACAATATAAATGAATGAAGAGGTCAGACCCCCGGAAGTTTAGTTACAATCATTGGCGTTATAGTATCAGCATCTTTCTCTCAGTAAAGAAATGATATTGACTTTCTCTATAAAAATTTCCGAGAAACAACGAGTTGTACGCCACCCCAAAAAAAGCCAGTTACTGAGGGAAACAAGTCTACCTTACAGTAACTAATTTAAAATCTATACAATGAATAAACGGGGACCAATTGTTATTATCGAAGACGATATCGATGACCAGGAGATATTGTCTGATATCTTTAAAGAACTTGATTACAACAATAAGCTTATTTTCTTTGTTGACAGTGTACAGGCTTTGGAATATTTAACCGATACAGACATTGAACCTTTTCTCGTTCTTTCTGACATAAATATGCCAAAGCTAAATGGGATGGAGTTGCGGGAAAAAATTCACAATAACGAAGATTTGAGATTAAAATCTATTCCCTATCTTTTTTTTTCTACGAGTGCCGAACAAAAACATGTGATTGACGCTTATTCAAGATCTATTCAGGGATTTTTTGTCAAACCCAATAATATTGACAAACTAAAAAATGTAATCGTAAAAATTGTAGAATACTGGCAGGAATGCGAATCACCTAATTATATTAAAAATGCTCAACAATGAGTTCCCTTTACAACATACTCGAATGAAGAGAGCAGCCGCGGAAGTTTAGTTACCATAATTGGTATTCCAGTATCAGTATCTTTCTTCCATAGTTCTTCGAACAACAAGCCTTGCCTCCCGGCAGGCAGGGAAAAATAGAAATGCGTTTATTTATTCTGTACAACTTACAATTGAAAATCATTAACTTTCTGTACAAGAACTTGGGTAAAACAGACTCTTATACACACAGGAGAAATCGCCGTTTTTAACAAACATTTTCCCGTTGAAGTTTATTTAATGTATGAGATTAATTTATATTCAATATGCTTTTTAATAACCATTTAATTAAATACTATGAAACTCTTTGTAATGGTATTTTTTTTCCTGCCGCTTTTTTGTAGTAGCCAAACAACTAAAGATTATAATTTAGCCATGCAAAAATTTCAGACGTTTTATAATGCAGGACAAGGAGATAGTATAAATGCCATGTTTGGACATAGTTGGGACCAGGCCAACGCCAAAAAAACATTGTGGACAAACGACGAAGCTGCAAGGGCTTTAGAAGAACTCGGTACACTTGACTCCTATAAATTTATTGGAATTGATGAATTAGACCCCCAGAAAGTTTATATTTTTCAAACAACATTCAGTAAAGCAGGTAAAAAAATGACGAGTTGTACATTGGATAAAAAACTTGCTTTTGGGACTTTTCGCCTTGTAACTATCCCGGACAACATTACAAAACAAACAAGCATCCAAAAGAAGGCTGCATAGTCTTCCTGACATCTTGGAAAATAATTGAAAAAAAAATGAGAATTGATTTTTCCTCCGCTTGGGTCTTGCCTTACAGCCAGTCAACATAATTGAATGAAGAGCGCAGACGCCGGAGTTTAGTTACGTAATTGGTGTTACTGTAACTATGCAATAGTATTGTCCTGCTTATTTCTTTGCCGCCATTTTATCGAATGGCTTCAAAATTTTTTTTGCTTTAGGTCCCGCTTGAAATTGCCGTGCAAGTGTTGCTCTAACAATTCCCACTCGTCCTATATACCCGTCAGCAGAAGATGCCCCGCGTATGGACATGCGGTTACTTACCCATGATACATTTACATTCCATGACCGGCTGTTATATCCTGCGGCAGTACGATAGTAAAAATTTGGTGTAAAGCTGAAGTCGTCTTCGCTGCTGGATTTACTTGTTTCCCGAACCCACCCGAGATTCATATTGGCCTGGAGAGAACCGGTTATAAAAAAGTGGCGCCCCAAAACAAGAGTATGAGCATAACCAGCACCCGGTCCTATTTCAGAAAATTGGATCTTATGAATGCCTTGTTGTTTATATAAAACTGCCATCGATTCGGGTACTAAAGCGCTGTCTGCATTCACGATGCCGTAATATATTTCAGCACCCAATAAAAAAGATCCAGCTGATCTTTTTTGCCACTCATTTTGTACAAAAGCAGCTCTGTAAGAAAATTTCTTATCATTCAAAATGCGAAAAGGGGCAATACCAAACAAGTTGAATTTTATATCTGGTCGGCTATAATATAAATTCGGATCAGGTGATCCCAGTCCCTTAGGATACAGGTAGTAACCTTTATAAAATTGTGCGTAGAAATCATAGCCCCATTTACGTCCATACATGTGTCCCTGGTTTTCCCAGTATTTTGTTTTGCCTTTTTGTTCTTCACCGCGATTTAAAAATCCAAAACCAAAAGCTAGGTTCAATGTAAAGAAACCATAGGTAGCGCCGATGCCCATATTCAAATTTGTATTGGGCGTGTAGCGAAGGCGGGGAGTTGTTTTGTTATTTCTTCCTATCTCTAATGCAGTGTATTTCTGAGAAAAATAATATCTGCCGGTAATTTTTTTACCCATGAAGGATTCGTAATAAGTTGTATCATGGTCTGCTTCTGCAGTAGGTTGCTGGGCCGGTGCATGCATGACAAATAATAACAAAACAATTATCCATAAGATTCCGAAACGATATGTAGTCACTTAGAAAAATATGTTGAATGAATAAAACTGCCGGTAAATTGTATTTCAATTTAATGAATATTTCCGTCAGCCCGGGTTCTTGCCCAGCAACAAGTACAATATAAATGAATGAAGAGGGCAGACCCGGGAATTTAGTTACAATAATTGCTGCCTGCCTGCCGGTAGGCAGGTTCTAGTATCAGCATCTTCTTCCATGGTTCTTCGGGTACCGAGACAAAATGAATTAACTTTCTGTACAAAAAGTTTCGCAATGGCGGAGTTAAGTTGCAAAAACTATGGTCCTCAAAACCTTTATAAAACATTACCCTGGCAGTTCATTTCCTACCTTAATAGAAACAGAAAGCGGAAGTAAACATATTCTCAAAATGCGGGGTGCCGGAAACGGATCAATAAGTCTGCTTTCTGAGTTCATCTGTAATAAAGTTGCCAATAAATTGAAATGGTCAGTTCCTGATGTGGACTGGGTTTATATTCCTGATAATTTTCCATGGGTTTTCGGAACAGATGAATTCGATGACATAGTTCAAAAAAGTTGCGGATGGAATCTTGCAGTAGAATATATTCCCAATGCGATCCAGGCTGACTTAAAATTTATTGAAACAGCGGATGAAGATTTACTTAATAGTATTTATACACTTGACTTGTTCTTTGTTAATGTTGACAGGACTGGTAAGTCAAACAACCTTCTGAAAGACGATCGGGGTCAAATATGGATAATTGATCATGGTTCACTAGGCTTATTTCAATCAATAGATATCACCAGGAAGGAGTTATTCAACAATCACATTTTTCACAAAATGCTTTCGAACAAAGAATTTGTATACGATTACATGCTTAACAATAATAAATTATTTTTAGAGGTTATTGACTTAATTCCCGATTCAATTATTTCGGAAGGTGGTTTTACAAAAGAAACTTTATACAAACGCATAGCAGAAAGAATAATACACCTTTCGAAATAGGAGACAGCCAACATGATTGATGAAGAGGGCAGCATCTTTCTTCCCTAATTTTTTGCAGCAACAACCGAAAATGAATTAACTTTCTTTTCACCTGGCGCCTTTGCAAGAAAATTGGGAAAGTCACAAAAATAAACATGATCAATCATTCGCAATGGAATCTGAAGTCACATTTCAAATTGTTTTGT
>VBAS01000269.1 GCA_005882975.1 Bacteroidota bacterium
AACCTACAAGAATTCGTACAGTAACGGTAATGCCGGGTGATGTTGTTCTGGGTAAACTCGGTGTCGTGGTTTTTATTCCGCCTCATTTAGCCGAACAAGTTGTAACTACTTCCGAAATAGTTCGGCTTCGGGATATGTTTGGTCATCAGCGGTTGAGAGAAGGAAAATATACAGCAGGACAAATTGATGCAAGATGGAGTGATGAGATCGAACGGGATTTTTCCAAATGGCTGAATGATCATATTAATGAATTGCCCGTGCCTAAAGAACAAATTCAAAAATATTTGAAGGATCGTACATGGTAAATAAATTAAGAATTAAAAATTAATAACTAATAATGGCAAACTCAAGAAGATCATTTATAACAAAAGCTGCAGTGGCTGCAGCAATGACACCGTTCGCATCACTGTCAACATTTGGCCAGGGATATGAACAGGCGATTGATAAAACACCAAAACGATCTGCACCTGCCGATCTAAAGATCACTGATATAAAATGTGGCTACATACGAGGAAGTGTTATGGTAAAAGTTTATACCAACCAGGATATTTGGGGATGTGGTGAAGGTGTGGATGCAATACCCGGTACTTATCACTTAGTAAAAAACTTTGGTGCCCGGCTCAAAGGAAAAAATCCTTTGAATGTTCATCGTCTTTTTGAAGATATTCGGCGGTCAGGGTTTTTCCAGGGAGCACAATCAGGAATGTATGTTGCAGTTCTTTCAGCAATAGAAACTGCGTTATGGGATATTGCAGGCAAAGCATTGAACTTGCCCGTTTACCAATTACTCGGTGGAAAGTTTCGGGATAAAGTAAGAGTGTATTGCGATACAGCTTTGTATCAACGAACGTTACCCGTGCCCAAAGATTTTTCAGATGCAGCATTAAAGGCAAAGAGTATGGGCTTTAATGCAATGAAGTTTGATCTCGACCAGGCGAATGATCCTAATAAGTATGATGCATATAACTGGACGGCAAGTCCTGCTGAATTGCAAAGAATGTATGATCAAATTTCTGCAGCCCGTGAAGCAGTTGGTCCCAAAATAGATATACTGGTTGATATGCATGGAAGGTATGATGCAGTAACAGGCCAGGCAGTTGCCAAACTATTGGAACCTTTAAAACTCCTCTGGCTTGAAGAGCCAATACCAGCAGAAAATGTAGAAGCTTATAAATTAATTACTGAATCAACAAGCACACCAATTGCAGCTGGAGAAAATCATTACCTCGCTTATGGTTTTAGAAGAATGCTTGAGATCGGTAGATCGGTGCTGTCGATATCGTCATGCCCGATCTTCAAAAAACCGGTGGCTTAGGTGAAGGACAACGTATTGCTAACCTTGCCAATTTATATTACACACCATTTGCTCCTCACATGGTTGCATCTTTTCTTGGTGCTATGGCTTCTGCACATGTGTGTGCATCTGTTCCAAACTTTTTAATTTTAGAATGGCAATCGTATTTTCATACTGATCCAATGTTCAAGGATATTATAAAATATGATGGCGAATGGGTAAAAGATAGTTTTATTACTGTTTCTGAAAAACCAGGTATAGGAGTTGAAATAAATGAAGAGGGAATGAAAAAATATGCAATACCGGGAATTCCGTTTTTTGAATGATCAGTTCATCACTAAATAAAAAAAATTATGAAATCTCGTCGCAAGTTTTTACAAAATATAACTGGTTCTGTTATTGCAATACCTTTCTTATCAAAGATCGAATATTTAGAAAGTTTTAAAAATATAAAAGACAGATCTTATGATGGACCTGTACTGCGTGTGGCTATCATGGGTCTTGGTAGTTATGGCACCCGGGTAGCAGATGCAATGAAGGATTGCACAAAAGCGAAATTAGTTGGTGTAATAAGTGGTACACCCTCTAAGATAACAGCGTGGCAGGCAAAATATAATATTCCTGAAAAAAATTGCTACAACTATGAAAATTATGATAGCATAAAAAGCAATCCTGATATTGATGCAGTATATATTATCACACCAAATGCGTTGCATAAAGATGCGGCCATAAGAGTTGCAAAAGCTGGTAAGCATGTCATCTCTGAAAAACCAATGTCGATCAATGCGAAAGATGGACAGGAAATGATTGCCGCTTGTAAAAAAGCAAATGTAAAATTGCTGGTGGGTTATCGCATGCACTTTGAACCCAAAACACTTGAGGTGCTCCGCATGAGAAAAGATGGAGAGTTTGGAAAGGTTTTATTTTTCCAGGGATTATCTGGTTTTCAAATCGGTGATCCAACGCAATGGAGATTGAAAAGAGAATCATCAGGTGGCGGTGCAATGATGGATATTGGGATCTATTCAATTAATGGAGCCAGGTATATGATCGGTGACGAACCAATATGGGTGACAGCACAGGAAACTAAAACAAATAAAGAAAAATTTAAAGGAGGTATTGATGAGACCATTCAATTTCAATTAGGTTTTCCCAGTGGAGCTGTGGCATCCTGTTTATCTACTTATAGCATGAATAATCTTGATCGCTTCTTCTTAAATGCTGAAAAAGGATTTGCCGAGTTACAACCTTCCACCGGTTATGGCCCAATTAAAGGAAAAACAAATAAAGGCGAATTGGATTACCCGCATGTAACACATCAAACCGTGCAGATGGATAGAATGGCGGAAATTATTTTAGAAGGGAAACAACCGACAGTGCCTGTTGATGGTGAAGAAGGATTGAAAGATCTGAAGATCATTGATGCAATTTATTCTGCAATTAAAAGTGGCAAAAAAGTTAGCCTGTCACTGTGAGATTAGAAATAGTTATATGATACGTAGTCTTATTCTTCTGACAATTATCTTTTCAGTTTCATGCAGCCATAAAATTGTAGCTGAAAGAACAACCTATTTTCCAAAAAGAATTGAAACAATGTCAAATAGCATAAAAAAAGAAAATGTTTGGGTATTTATAATGGCAGGTCAATCAAATATGGCCGGTCGTGGCGTTGTTGAACCGGAGGACACAGTTCCTGATAAAAGAATTCTGTCAATTAATAAAGACGGAGAGATCACCATCGCCAAAGAACCATTACATTTTTATGAACCCGAACGAACAGGTCTTGATTGCGGGGTTTCATTTGCAAAAGTTCTTCTTAAAAAAACTTCCGATTCTGTTTCCATATTAATTATTCCAACTGCAGTTGGTGGAAGTTCGATAAGTCAGTGGCTGGGTGATTCAATTTATCGAAATGTAAAATTATTTTCAAATTTTTTGTCGAAACTAGAGCTCGCCAAACAGAATGGCATCATTAAAGGAATTCTCTGGCACCAGGGAGAAAGTGATGCCAATGAAAAAGATATTCCTCTCTATAAACAAAGACTTCATTTACTATTTTCAAAATTCAGATTGGCGATTGGGAATAATGAATTGCCTGTTTTGCTTGGAGAACTTGGTTCTTTTTCAGAAAACCCGGTAAACTTTAATTTGATAAACAAAGCAATACATGATTATGCTGCAGAAGATAAGAACAGCACTGTTATTTTAACAAAAGATCTAAAAGATAAAGGCGATAATTTGCATTTTAATTCAAATGGGCAAAGGGCGATGGGAAAAAGATTTGCGAAAGCCTATCTGAAGATGTTTTAAAAAGTTCTTACTATCTTTTAAACTTATTAAATATCATTTTATGGCAGTAGGAAAGAAGATCCTGATCATCACCGGTGATGCAGGTGAAAGTTTTGAGATTCTTTATGCATCACATCGTTTGAGAGAGGAAGGCTATATCCCGGTGATAGCCGCACCAACCGTAAAAAGAATGAATCTCGTAATGCATGATTTCGAACCGGGATGGGATACTTATGTTGAAAGAATGGGCTACATCATTGAATCAGATATTTCATTTGATGAAGTAGATCCTGCTGAGTATACAGCTGTTTTGATGCCCGGAGGCAGGGCACCAGAATATTTGCGAAATGATGAAAGGGTAATTAAGATCGTAAAAGAATTTTTAGCAAGCGATAAATATATTTTTGCTATTTGTCACGGCTCACAAATTTTGGTAACTGCAGGATTAGTAAAAAATAAAAAGATAGCTTGCTACGAGCATGTAAAATCTGAAGTAGAAGCATGTGGTGGCATATACATTACTCCGGATGAAGCAGTGAAAGATGGAAAAATTGTTACAGGAAAAACATGGCAGTCGCATCCTGAATTTTACAAAATAGTTTTTGGTTGCCTGAAGGGATCAAAAGAAGCAGTTTTAAATACTTCAATGTAATAACCAGATCAATTTGCTTTATCCATCACTTTCATAGTAACTATTGCTTCTTCAAGGCTGCACGGGTTAGCTCCTTCGCCGCGAAAAAATTTTACTACATTATTTATATGCGGTTGCTGAATATTTACGGGGTATTCCAATTCAATTATTTCTGTACCCGTACTGGTAATCAATTCTATTGTACTTACACGAAAAAAACTAAACCGTATGGTTCCTTTGTCTCCGATAATTTCACATGAATCAATTGCAGCTTCTTCTGCCACGTTAAAATTCCAGACGCCATCAAAGTAAATATCATTTGCAAATGCGATCTGTACCATTGTAAGATCAGGTGCATTGTATTGCTTACCCTGGTTAGCGGACTGCACATATACTTGTTGCGGCACACCAAATATCCAATACATAATATCAAGTTGGTGTGGAGAAAGATCATGAAATAAACCTCCACCCGATATGTTCGGATCGATCCGCCAATTATCTTCTGTACTGGTTATTATCTTACTTACCGATGGCTGCAATGTTCTTAACAAGATCAACTTCACTTTCCCTATTACACCATTATTCACTAACTCTTTTATCTTACTAAACAACGGCAATCCCCGCCTGTAATGGGCTACACTTACTTTACTACCATACTTCTTTTCCATTTCCATCATTCTTTGCACCGATGCAGAATTTATGGTAACTGGTTTTTCAACATACACGGGTTTACCGGCTTTCAATGTCATTTCTAAATAAGATTCATGTGAAGAAGGTGGTGTGGCAATATAGATCGCATTCACTTCGGGATCATTTATCAATTCAACAGCGTCAGCATAATATTTGGGAACTTTATGCCGCTCAGCAAAATCCTTTGCTTTATCCAGATTGCGCCGCATTACTGCTACCAATTTTGAATTAGCAACTTTATTAAATGCAGGTCCGCTTTTAACTTCACATACATCGCCGCAACCGATGATTCCCCAATTGACTGTCCCATTAATGATATTCATGAATTTAAAAGCTTAAATGAATTATGAATTTGTTTTTTACTAAATATCGGGATAAATATGTGAAATAAAAGTATGCATTGGTGGCCAAATAATTTTTATCTTTCTCTTTAATAAAATTTTGATCATGGCATCAACCTCTAAAACTTCTTCGTTTTTAATATTCCCATGGGGGCTTTTATCGATCGTACTGGTCCTGGTACTTAACATTTCATTGAATGATGCATGGTTCAATAAAAACTGGAGCTGGATCGCATTGGTATTGATCATTCCTGCTGCTATCCTGGAAAACTTCAAGGTTGGCTATTCCACCATGCGGATCATGTTTTTAAAAGTTTTATTCTCACTTCTCTCCTTTTTGGTTGCGGGCATGGCGATCGGCTCTGCTCTTACGGGTTATCATGTTGAAAAATTTCAAAAGATTCCCGGAGTAAAAGCTATCACGCTGCCATGGTATGTAATTCTCGCATTAGGTGTATTGCTCTTAATACAAGTGGCCCAATTATTCAGTATGCTAAAAGCAGTAAAGAGAGAATTTATGCAATTGGATCCTGACCAATAGATCCCAAATCCTTTTAGAAAATTATAATTGTTTAAGAGCTGATTTTAGAAATGGAAAAGTCGGCAAGGTGGAAATTATTTTTAATTCTTCGCTCAAGGTACTTTCGTTGTCCAGAAACTTTAATACTTGTAGGGGGTCGTTCTTTTCAAACATCCTGGCGAAGATTTCTTTTCCCTGCAGCTTTCTATGATATAAGATATGCAAAAGAGTATCGTCATAAAACCTGAATCGTTTTGGTGTTGATGGAATTTCCTTTAAGGAAGTTCCTTGTATTAGTGAGTCCACAATTAATTGTGATTGCTTTTGTATAAATTGAAAAGTATATCCACTGGACGCTTTTGTCTGTCCACCTGCCGTACCAATATTATAACGCTGACCGCTATCATAAAATGAAAATGTTCGGTTGGTCATTGGTATTACGCCAAACTCTTTTTCTGCCACTTTGTAGTCTTTTAGTTGAAGTATATTTTCAACATAACTTTTTAGTTCGGTATCATAAACAAGATCCTCCAGTATTTCTTTTGAAAACAATGTGTATTCAACGAGGGCCTTTGTTGTGGAAAGAGGCAGTAAGTACGCAAAAGTTGTATCGTTCTTTTGGTCAACACGAAAATCCATGAAGATCGCTTTAGTGGGATCAAAAGCTGCTTGTGATGTTTCAATTACCCAACCTTTAAAATGCTGTACTAAATTAATGATGCCGGGAGCATTAGTTTCTTTTGACAATATTGAGTTAAAAATGATAGCATTGTCAAAACGCACCATCTCACCGTTGATATGAAAAGTAACTTCATCCTTATGTACAAGAGTTTGGACTACCTCACCATAAAAAAGATCAATGTTTTTATTTTGTTCTATTTCGCTGAAACAATGTTGGTAAAGATCGATGCCTCGGATCATTTTGTATTTGTACGGTTCGATGCTCATATCTGAAGAAAATCTGTCACTTAAAAATGAGATGGTGTTCCATTCTTTATGAACGA
>VBAS01000457.1:0-1199 GCA_005882975.1 Bacteroidota bacterium
AGCCCGGTAATTTTTTTCATTGCCATTAGTTAGTATTGAGCCTGAATTAAGGGATAGCATAAAACACTGACCTTGTCATAATCAATCAAAATCTTACTTTAAAAACCGTGCCGTTGATGAACCAAAACCGCAAAAGCTAATGTTTTATCAGCAGCCATGCACAGTATAATTTAAAAACATGAAAGTTAGGTAAAAGTTCATCTAGATTTACAACGAAGGGTGCCATTAACAAATTGATTTCAATTATGATCAGCGCATCCTTCGTGTTTGTTCGTCCTTCAATTATTTCAATAAAAATATTTATATTTATTTGTTAGTATAACTGTTTTCACCTGCCTAAATTCTGTTTATGAAGCATAACCATTTGCTGTGCATTGCATTTGTACTATTCCTGCTATCCGGTCCCGTATTATCCGGTACTGCACAAACAGATTCTGCAGCAGCGCCTGGCTCTGCCAAATTTAAAAACAATAGCTCCAGGAGATTCTGGATGGGTTCTAATTATCGCAAGGAATGGTTGACGCCGGTAAAAGCACCGGTTATAAACCTTGCAACGGAAAAAGGAGGTTTGAAACCAGTAAAACTTGGCGGTGGCAAGCAATCAAAATCTTTGCGGGTGGAAGATCCCACTGGCAGGCAATATACCCTTCGGTTGATCGAAAAATTTATTACGGCTAAAACTTTACCTGCTGATCTGCAAAGCCAGGCAGCAGAAGACCTGGTTGCTGACGGGGTATCTGCCTCCTATCCTTACGCTGCTTTATCAGTACCTGTATTATCTGAGGCAGCCGGTGTTCCTTATAATAAAGTAAAATTGGTATATATACCCGATGATCCCTTACTTGGTGAGTATAGAAATGATTTTAAAAACAGGCTTGCTTACTTTGAAGAACGATTACCGGAATCAGTGAAAAAAGGAGAAGACAGCTATGATGTAGTAATGAAATTAAAAGAGGATAATGATGATGATATAGATCAACATGCTGTTCTTAGGGCCAGAATCTTAGATATGTTCATTATGGATCTTGACCGGCATGAAGATCAATGGCAATGGGGCTCTATTGATAAAGAGAAAGGCAAGACATATTTTCCAATTCCCCGTGACCGCGACCAGGCTTTTTTTGCTAACCAGGGTGTGATTCCTGGTATCGCCAAGGCTCCGTGGGTTGTTCCTCAACTGCAAGGTTTCAAACCTAAAG
>VBAS01000457.1:1216-2629 GCA_005882975.1 Bacteroidota bacterium
AAAATATCGACAGGTTTAATTTTGCAGCCCGAAATTTTGATCGTTTCTTTTTGACAGAACTCAGTGAGCAAGATTGGAAAAAAGAGGTTGATGAATTTATTCCGAAGATGACAGATGAAGTGATCGAAAGAGCCATCAATGAGCAGCCGAAAGAAATAAGATCGATCTCTGGTGATAAGATAATAAATATTTTAAAAGAACGGCGTAAATATCTCGCAGCCGAGGTAATGGAATACTACCGTTTTCTTTCAGAATTTGTAAGCGTTTCTGGTAGTGATAAAAAAGAATTATTTGATATAACGAGGAATGATGATGGCTCTGTCCAGGTACAAGTGTATAAGATAACAAAAGAAGGAGTGCAATCAACTAAAATGTATGACCGGACTTTTAATCCGGCTGTTACAAAAGAAGTAAGACTTTATTCGTTCGATGGGGATGATAAATTTTTAATAAAAGGGAATAACGATAAAATAAAGATCAGGATGATCGGTGGTGATGGCAAAGATATTTTTGAAAATTCCGGTTCAGGTGGCGGCAATATTGTGTATGATATGAAGAACGGAGAAAATAAACTCACTGGAGATCTGAAAAATAAAATGGCCAATGATACGATCGTGAATTCGTATAACCGTTTAGATTTTAAATATAACCAAACTATCCCGATGATAATCGGTAGCTATAATTCTGATGATGGGGTGATACTTGGTGCTTCTGTAAAATTTATTAACCAGGGTTTTCGCAAAACACCGTATAAGAACATGCATGAAATTGGTTTTGCACATGCACTTGCTACCAAAGCTTATAATTTCCGATATGCTGCAGAATATTATGGTGTCTTTGGAAGAAAAACAGACCTGATAACTTATCTGGATATTAAAGCGCCGTATACAACTAACTTTTTTGGTTATGGCGATAATACAATATATGATAAGACCAAACCAGGTAAATACAAATACTACAGGGCCAGGTATAATACAGGTGACCTGGCAATTTTATTGCGCAAACGATTTTCAGATAAGGTGATGTTCACCTTTGGTCCGGCTTACCAGTTTTATTCAATGGATTCAACTGATAATCTTGATCGGAATATTGTTAAAGAGAAACCCGGACCGATTACTTTTGAAAAGCAATCCTACCTGGGTGGACGCTATTCCTTTATTGTAGATACAAGAAACAATAAAGCTATTCCATACAAAGGAGTATACCTGACACTTACCGGACGCCATTTAAAAGGATTAAATGATAACAGCCATAGTTTTACTCAATTCAATGGCGATTTCACTTTCCATTTATCTATTATTCCAAGAACACTGATACTTGTCGATAGAGTAGGCGGCGGTCATAATTTTGGCGACTTTGAATTTTACCAGGCACAATACCTTGGCGGTGAAGAAAACTTAAGAGGATATCGCA
>VBAS01000227.1:0-6007 GCA_005882975.1 Bacteroidota bacterium
AAGACCTGGTATCATTTTTTAAGATCGCTTTGTTTGTTGATATGCTTTGTATAAGGATAAACGATATACCAACAAAGGCCCAAAGTGAAAACGCAACTAAAGCCAATATAACTGGCTCAACAGAATTACCAACTGCACAAGAGTGCGACGCAACAACAGCTAAATAGTAGCACAAATGCTGGCTACATAATCCCTTCGCTCTCGCCTCTTTTCGTTACCTTCGCCACCTCGAAAAACGAGGTAAAACGTACATGAAGAACATTCGTAATTTTTGCATTATCGCACATATTGACCATGGAAAATCAACCCTGGCTGATCGTCTTTTACAAAGCACAGGCACCATCAGCGACCGTGATATGATGGACCAGGTGCTCGATGATATGGACCTGGAAAGAGAAAAGGGAATTACTATTAAGAGCCATGCGATCCAGATCAATTATAAACATAAGGACGGCAAGGAATATATCCTGAACCTGATCGATACTCCCGGCCATGTGGACTTTAGCTATGAAGTGAGCCGGGCTTTGGCTGCCTGCGAAGGGTGCTTGCTTTTAGTGGATGCTACACAAGGTATTCAAGCGCAGACCATCAGCAATTTATACCTTGCTATTGAAAATGATCTTGAGATCATTCCTATCATCAATAAAATTGATATGGATGGGGCAATGGTGGACGAAGTGAAGGATCAGATCGTAGACCTTGTAGGTTGTAAACCTGAAACGATCTTATTAGCGAGTGCAAGAACAGGGTTAGGCGTCCCTGAGATCATCGATGCAATTGTCGAAAGAATTCCTGCACCCGAAGGCGATCCTAATGCGCCTTTGCAGGCACTGATCTTTGACAGTGTATTTAATTCTTTCCGTGGTATTATTGTTTACTACCGGATCCTGAATGGTAAAATAAAGAAAGGCGATAAAGTAAAATTTGTTTCTACTGATCAGGAATATGATGCCGATGAAGTGGGTATTCTGAAATTGAAAATGTCGGAAAGACCTGAAGTGCAGTGCGGCGATGTTGGTTATATCATTACCGGTATCAAGGTAGCAAAGGAAGTAAAAGTGGGAGATACGATCACTGTCGCGTCAAATCCTAACCCGCAAATGGTACAGGGTTTTGAAGACGTAAAGCCAATGGTATTTGCGGGCATCTTTCCTGTAGATACTGATGATTTTGAAGAGTTGCGTGATTGTATGGATAAACTACAGCTGAACGATGCTTCATTGACTTATGAATTAGAAACATCGCAGGCACTTGGTTTTGGTTTCCGTTGTGGTTTTTTAGGACTGCTGCATATGGAGATCATACAGGAACGTTTGGAAAGAGAGTTTAATCAAACCGTAATTACAACGGTTCCTAACGTTGGATTTACAGCTTTCACCACAAAAGGTGAGCAGGTAACTGTAAATAACCCTACTGAGTTTCCTGATCCTGTAAAGACAGAAAGAATTGAAGAACCTTATATCAAAGCGCAGATAATTTCCAAGCCGGAATATATTGGCAATATCATGACATTGTGTTTGGGCAAACGTGGTATTCTTATCAATCAGCATTATCTCACACAAACAAGAGTTGAGTTATTGTTTGAAATGCCATTAACTGAGATCGTTTTTGATTTTTATGACAAGCTGAAATCACAAACCCGCGGTTATGCTTCTTTTGATTATCATCCGATCGGCTATCGTGAAAGTGATATCATAAAAATGGATATCCTTTTGAATGGCGATAAAGTGGATGCATTAAGTGCATTGATACATCGAAGCCGTGCCCAGGATTTTGGAAGAAAGCTTTGTGAAAAATTAAAAGAGTTGGTTCCGCGTCAGCAATTCCAGATAACTATACAAGCTGCGATTGGCGCTAAGATCATTGCCCGTGAAAATATTTCTGCAATGCGCAAAGATGTTACCGCTAAATGTTATGGTGGTGACGTAAGTCGTAAACGCAAATTATTAGAAAAACAAAAAGAGGGTAAGAAACGTATGCGCCAGATCGGAACAGTAGAAGTGCCACAGGAGGCGTTTTTGGCGGTGTTGAAGTTGGATGATTAAATGTAAAAAGCAGGTAGACAACTAAACGGATCTATTCCCTCTATTCGTCCTGCTGAAGGGATATTAGTAAACTTATTTTTTAATAGCTCAATAAAAAGGTGGTATCCTTCTGCAACGAGAATCGGGTGTTAAAGTATTTATTAAATAGAATCGGGAAAGTAAAAAGCAGAATAATTTTGAAAGAATGTTTCCGGAAGGGTTGGACCACCTTCATAATCATTAAAGCCATGATCGCTTTGCAAAATAACAACTGAATTTTTGCCGTGATCATTAAGTATTTTATCTGCAATTTCAAGGATGATCTTGTTTGTGTACTTTAAATACGAAATGAATAACTCCTTATTTCTCTTCGATTCTTCCCGGATCACATATTTCAAGTCATTTTCCTTTCCGGCTTCATCATAAAAAAAGGGAGGATGCGGAAGATAAAAATGCGCATAAATAAACTTTGGAGATCCGATATTTTGAGACGAAATTTTTACCAGGGAGTCAGCAATTAGATTATTATAGTTTCGTCTTCCTTTTTCTTCATATACTAGCTCGCTGGTGTCTCTTTCAAATAATTTTTGAACAGCGGGTATAGCATATTTTCCTATCTGCAAATTCCAAAGCAGATCATTTTTAATTCGTTCGGGCAACGTATTGTATAATAGTACATTTTTCTCGGGCAACGATAAAAAATTTTCCTTTCGTATCGATGGGGCGTTGTTAAAATCAAAAATAGATAAATTAAAAAATTGGTACTTATAGTGTCTGAAGATCTCTGTAACTGCCGAATTTTTAATTGTAAGTCTGGCCTTGTTATAATATTTGGAATTTATTTTCGTGTTATTGACTATGCCTTTCAGATATTCAAAGTTTAATGATGATGCCAAAGAAAAAGCAGTTCGATTGTAATTGCTTTTCGGGTCTTTTATTACATGGAAACCTTTTTTCCCGAGTTCTTCATCAAACGATGAGTTGTCATAGTTCATATATTCTTTTAGAAATAAGGTTCCGGGATAACAATCAAGGACTAAGTAATAGACATCCGGCTTTACTGATGCATCAGGTAAATTAATGGTCTTTTCCATCGAAGAATTCGTCAGCAGATTTTTAGAAAGGGCATGAGACTTACTAAAGTCAACCAGCATGACCCCTTCAACCAAAATAAAAATGATAAGAAGTGTATTTAGAAATAAATTGCTTTTCCTTTGATCTGTGATTTTTAAGATCTTTCGTATTAGCACAATAGTAATAACAAGTATCGATGGCAACAAAACTAAATACCTCGAAATAAATTGCAGATCAAGAGTAAACTGAAGAAAGTCTTTTATGGCTCCAAAGAATAGTATAATAGTTCCAATGAGGGTTGTTAAAAGCAGTCTTTTATTTAGATTTTTAATAAAGAAAAACAACAACAAAAAGAAAAACAGAAAAAAAATATAAATCTGCAAAAGCGTTTTTATAGCTGTGGTGGTGCTTACCAAACCATAATATTGATTGTAATGGTGCAGGATAAAAAAAAGAGGAAGAAGAAAACTATGAATGCCCCATTTCTCCAGGAATGTTTTTACGATCTTGATCATCCTATGGATAAAGCTTTTGTAGTGAATCTGCCATCGACGGGCTAATATCAAATATAAGATATTGAGAATGGATATGGCCAGATGGATTTAGATCTTTTACCCAACTGTACTTATTGATAGTTGCAATATTCATATTCAGCATTTCATTTATTTCCATTACCATTTTGCCCGCTTGCGGCTTGTCAGGAAGGTAAACAGCTGTTTTGTTTGCCTCAAGAAATTGGTGGAGGTATTTTTTTCCTTCTCCATAGCAAATATTACTATCGGCTAATTTTTTATAGGCATACTTTTTATTGATTATTAACTCATTTGTATAAGGTAAAAAATGAGGAAAGAAAAGAGCCACAGAGATAAACTGCCACCCACTCACAAGAAATAGTATGATCTCTTTTTTCTTTTTAATGATCAAATTTATTACCGATCCGGAATGAACAAAAAGCAAAGGGAAGATAAAAATAATGTGCCTTATTCCTACCTGCGTATTATAGAAAAGACTTAGATAAAACAGAAAATATAAAATTGGAACCAAAAGAAATATTTCTTTATTCAAAAAAATTTTTCGGGTGAATCTAAAAATCAACACACCAAATGATGCTATCCAAATCAGCAGGGTAGGTATTGGAAGTTTATAAAAGATTGAAACCAGATAGTAATACCAGAAACCAAATCTTGAATGCTCACCTAATATATAGGATGCCCCATTTAACGAACCCGGTACACCACCGCCAAGCCGATCAAAGTAAATAACTGCATCCATACTGCTAACATATGATTCAGGAAAGGGAACCGGGAAATTGCCCAATAACGCTTGCAACTTTTGAAAAGGTTCACTTGTAAAATGATAATCTTTAAGAAGCATGAACTCGTGATAAAAAAAATGGGAGCAACTGATAACAAGCCAATTAATCCCAGCAAATATTAAAAAGAGGAATAGTTCTTTTTTAAAACTAAGGCGTCCAGGATTTTCTTTTTTGTAGGAGATCAATTGTATTAAAGGGAAAAGAAAAACTAGATGCAACATTGAAAATTTTGAAATTTGGGCAAAGGCAACGCTGCACGAGGCCAGGATAAAATATTTCAAATGATTGTGCTGTCTGAATTTCCACAAAAAATAAAAAGACGAAGTAAAAAAAAGACATGCAAAAATATCTGAAGAAACAAAAACGCCATATGCAAGAAAATCCGGGCATAAAAGGTAAAGCAAGAGAGAATACAGCCCAACTCTGTCATTATACAATTCACTAGTCCATCTAAAAATAAGCAGACCAAGGAATATCGATATTATTAGAGAAATGTATCTGCCATTAATAATGTCTTTGTCCGCTTCTGTTCCTGATTTTGAAAGTGAAGGATTTGTCAGCTGTTCTGCTGCTCTTGGCAACATGTTCAGTGCGGTTATAGGCAATTTGCTGTCAAATTCCCGGATGTCTTTTTTGCCCTGGAATTTTAGCACTGTTATACCATAAGCAGCAAATAAGGGCTCATCATAATTTATAGAAAGCTGTTGAATGCAATAGGCCTGCAACAATGCATAGAGAGCAAGCAAAAGAAAAACAATTTTCCTTGAAGAAAAAGCTTTATTGCCTGTTGACATTATATTTAGGTTAGGTACTTTTACTTTTTATGGAAAGAAAACTAAGATAAAAAAAAGTCATTATCATTTGAAGGCCAAGTATGATCATAGTGGATGAAGGTATTACCCATCTTAATACTACTACCGGATCAAGATTTCCAAAGTGAACCTGTTTCCAATATAGAAATGATCTCATCATTAATAAAATTCCAGCTATGATAAAAAAGAAGCCTGCAAAAACGCCAGTCTCAAGGCGAAAATATTTTTTAAACCCAGATAAGAATTTTTCATTGGCTGGTAAAAGCCCATGTGTATAAGCATATAGCCTGGAAAAAATGTAAAAAGCAACAAATTGAAAACCTGCAAGTATAAAAGCTGAAGTATAAACAAGTGTATGTACATCCAGCCGCTTTGTTCCAAGCAAAACAGTGCCGGGAATTAATAGTATAGTGCCGATGAGACCTAACGTTAATAAAAAGATTCCAGGATAAAAAAATAACCACCTGGGACTATATAACAGTAAAAATCGAAGATGTCGCCAACCATCCCGCCAAGTACGCAAATGTGATTTTCGATTTCTTTTATCAGGATATAAAATGACAGGCGTTTCTGTAATTTTGAGATCACTCAAGGCTGCTTTTACAATCATTTCAGAAGCAAATTCCATCCCAGTCGTCCTAAGCTTAAGTTCTAATATTGCCTTCCGCTGAAAACCTCTTATGCCACAATGAAAATCATTTATTGGTATTTTAAAAAAAAGTTTACCAACAAACGAAAGAAATGGATTGCCCACATAACGATGTAAAAAAGGCATAGCGCCT
>VBAS01000227.1:6057-7798 GCA_005882975.1 Bacteroidota bacterium
CCTGCCTCAATAGCAACAAGAAATTCATAAGATCACTGAAATCATAACTATCGTCAGCGTCGCCAATGATAATATATTTTCCTTTTGCACTTTTTATTCCGGACATTAATGCATTGCCATAACCTTTTTCGGATTCTTCAACTACTGTTGCATTCAATTGTCTGGCAATCGTTGCTGAACCGTCTGTGCTTCCGTTATCAACTAAAATAACTTCACCATCAATCATATTTTTAGAAATAAAAGAAAAAGCTTTATCCAAACAAAAAGGTAGCGATTCGGCTTCGTTAAGACAGGGAATAACAATGGAAAGTTCCGGAGTTAGCATCGTTACAATAATACTAATATATATACAAATTATTTAACCGAATAATTGGACCTTTGCAGGGCTCTTCTTGTTTTGCGTGATTAGAGTAAAGTAGAAAATGTTTTGTAAAAGGTGTCGTTAAAGCATACGATAAGAAGATACTAAACTACTATTCACTCCCTCCGGACTTCTTTGCCTTATTAGCATCAGATTTCTGCTTTAGCTTTTCTTCATTCCTATTTCCTTTATAATCTAAAAGTGGGTCACCGACAGGAGCTTGTCCATCTTGCAGTTTAAAATTGAAAACTTTATCAATATGAACCCATTGTCCATTTTGCCATTTAAATCCTTCGTAATCGCCATCGGGAACATATGTCCATGGGAAATCGGGTTCATCAGTTTCAGAGATCAAATGGTCGACTAAGATCATTTTTAGATCAGGCTCATAATTTACGTAAGTACTTGCTTCTTTTTTATATTCAATGCTAAAACGTGTTTGTGTTGGTTTTATCACACTATCTTCTTTAAAACTAAAACCACCACCAAACACGGGTCTTTTTTTATCATCAAATGTCAATACATCTATCCACTTCTTTTTACTTCGTAAACCTTCATGATCGATCCCTAAAAGTGTATAATAATTTTTTCCCTGGTATTGGGTCTTGATAATATTGTAATAAACAGCGCCGATCCAACTTGTATCTCTGCAAATCGCGGTGTACGCATTGTCAGTCCATTCAGATTTATCAAGCAACCGGAATCCTTTTAAAGATCCATCAGGAGTTCTCATTTGAATAAATCCTCGCTGCCAACCAGTATAATCATCAATTTCAACATACCATGTAAATATTCTGAAACTACTATCAGGAGCATATAATTTTGAAATTCCTAGTACTGAATCAAAAGGATAATAAAATGAATTCTTCACCTTCAAAGCCCGGATAAATGTTGGCACAAAATCTTTGTAAGCAAGCAACCGGCCTGCTTCCAATGTATCAAGGATCATGAACCTGGCAATTTGCTGTAATGAGTCTTCTTTGACGTCAAGCGTTTTTTTATCTGCCTTAGTAATGATTTGTGATGATCCTGCGATGGAGGAAATGAGTAATACAATCACTGTTAGAAAAGAAAAGATCAATTTTTTCACAGAATTCAATATTGGTATTTGATGACGAAGTTACATTGCTTTTACCAGACGAAGGACAACGGGAAATAGTTCCGGGTATTTTATAACTTTTTATTAAAACCTGTCTCCCGACAGGCAGGCCTTTGCAAAATCGGAAAGACTGTTGAACCTGAGATCGATATTAGGATGTGGGTAAGGGGTTTCTGGATGGGTGGATGCAATATATACGGAGTACATACCCGCATATTTTCCAAAAAGCATATCGCTTGGTTTGTTTCCGGCTATGATCGATCTTTCAAGATCAATTTCTG
>VBAS01000227.1:7826-25020 GCA_005882975.1 Bacteroidota bacterium
GAGTCAACGGCAGTGCAATAGTAAATACCATCAATACGTCCTCCGGCAGTCTCTATTGCAAGCTGCATATTTTGGTGAATATTTAATAGATCTTCCTCCGTCATTAAGCCTTTGCCGATACCCCGCTGATTGCTGACAACAATTATTATCCCGAACTTTTCGGCAAAAATCTTCAACGCATTTTTTGCTCCCTCGTAGAACTTAAACTCCCCCCAGTTGCGGATATAATCATCTTTTTTTTCATAGTTAATAACGCCATCACGATCAAGAAACAGCGTCCATTCCTTACCGATATTTTTCAATTCAAGTTGAGGTTGTTTCAATTCATGCTGCACCCGAAAATAATCTTCGGGGATCCCGATGTCAATAAAATATTCGTCTTGCACAGAGCCGTATATTTTTCTTGTCTCAAAATATTTCTCTAAATAATCTTTTTCAAAAGAAAATTTACCGGTTAATTCTTCGGCAAGAAATTGTTCTGTGTTTAGGATATAAATGCCCCCATTTATCAAACCCATTTTATAAAATCTCTTTTCTTCAAACAATTCTACGGCACCATAACGATCAAAATTCTCCATGGGCTTTAGCAATAACGTACAATCAGAATCATTTTTAAGATGCTCTCTAAAAGCATTTTCAATATCAGCCTTAAAAATGGTATCGCCATTTACAACTAAAACAGTTTGTTCAGAGGTTTTATAACAAGAAGCTAAAATTGCTCCACCTGTACCCAAAGGCTCTTTTTCGACCAGGGATAGAAAATCTAGTGTGGGAAATTCAGTTTGTAAATAGGCCTCGACAACTTCATGTTTATACCCAAGTGAAAAAATAAATTTTTCAATTCCCTGGCTTCGCAAATAATTAATGACATAAAAAAGAAACGGTCGCCCATTTACCGGCGCCATACATTTAGGAAGATCGGGAATCGCTGATTTTAACCTTGTACCTAAACCGCCAGCAAGTATGATAGCTTCTTTGATCAATTTTAGATTGCGGATTCGGAATTTAGATGTTAGAAGTAAAATATTTTTCTTCAACTAATTGACAAATGATATGTCCTACCATTATATGACTTTCCTGTATTCGTGGGGTAACAGTTGAGGGAATATTGATCAGGTGATCACATAAAAGTTTCATTTTACCACCACTTTCCCCCGTAAAACCAATTGTGACCATTTCTTTTTTCTTTGCAGTTTCAAATGCTTTTATAATATTAGCCGAGTTGCCTGAAGTCGACAAGCCAACCAGCGCATCGCCGGCTTCACCAATCCCATTTATTAATCTTGAATAGATCTCATCGAAACTATAATCATTAGCGACAGCAGTTAAATAGGAAGTATTGCAATGCAATGCTTCGGCAGGCAATGCCTTTCGATCCTTGTAAAATCTTCCTGAAAATTCCGCAGCCAAATGTTGTGCATCAGCAGCACTACCACCATTACCACAGAAATAAACCCGGTTACCATTGCGAAATGCATTTACTATTGCATCAACCGTATCACAAATTTTCTTCAGTAATCCTTCATCAGCCAATAGCTTTTGCTTAGTTTCAATAGACGAACTAATTATCTCCTTGATCTTTTTCATCAATTCTTAATTATTAATTTTTAATTCTTAATTCAAATAGTCCACGTTGTCAGTCCATGCTCTACAAACTGGTAATGACGGGTCTTACCCCCAAATTTCTCTAAACTTTGTTTTACTGCATACTTTGTATTTCCCGGGCAATAAAAGATCATAAAGCCTCCGCCACCAGCTCCCGAAATTTTTCCGCCTGAAGCACCCGATGCTTTTGCTGTTTCATAAATATCTTCCATCAATGAATTGCTGATGCCTTCCGCCATTTTTCTTTTTTGCTGAAATCCGAAATCTAATATCTCACCAATCTCATTTAATCTTCCTTTCAGCAATGCTTCTTTCATCATCATTGCCTGTTGCTTCAGTTGATGCATTGCTTCAATTGAGCTTTCTTTTTTGCCTGCTACATTCTTTGCTTGCTGTTCAATTATTTTTCCTGAATCACGATTCGTAGCTGTGTAGTACAACAGTAAATTATTTTCTAATTCAAAAAGATATTGTTGTTTTATTCTTAACGGATTTACAACCACTTTATCATTTTCATAAAACTCCATATAGTTTACACCGCCGAATGTTGCCGCATATTGATCTTGCCTACCACCGGCCAACTTCAAATCTTTTCTTTCAATATCATAAGCATAATGTGCCATGTCGTATTCTCCAAAAGGAAGACGCAGCATTTCTGCAAATACGCCAATAATAGCAACAACAAGAGTAGAAGAGGTGCCAAGTCCCGAACCTGCTGGAGCATCAACATGAGTTGAAAGTTTAAAACCACCCTGCAATCCATGATCTTTTTGAATCCGGTTATAAACTCCTTTCAGCAGATCCAGCTTTCCATTTATTGGCAATTCTTTAGACCAATCATAAGTCAATTCCTCCTTTCTATCTGTTGCCGTCAAAATAATTTTTTTATCCGGCAGTGGTTCCAATGTAGCATGCGCATACAAAGAAATAGTGGCATTCAAAATTGCACCACCATATAAATCACTGTACGGACTTACATCAGTACCGCCTCCGGCCAATCCGATTCGTAAAGGTGCTTTGCTGCGATAGATCATTTTACGTGAAATGTGAAAAGTGAAACGTGAAAAGCAGAGTCTCTCATTATATCATTTTTGAAAGCATTGCAAAAGATTTATTTAATAATTCACCGATCCTTGTTAATTCCTCAAGTGAATAATATTTCAAATCAACTGCTGTTTCTAAAATAGCATCAACTTCAATTAATGAGCCTCTTGAAACTTCCATAAATCTTTTTCTTTCGACCGGAGATCGCCTTGATGCTCCTTCGGCAAGATTTAATTTAATTGATAATCCAGCTCTTCTCATTTGCTGTACCATGTTAAATTTTTCTTCGCCGGGCAATTTGATCGAAATAAAATAGATCTCTTTTATTAATTCGCGAACAGCCTTATAGACGTCCAGCGATTGGTGATTCAATTTTATAAACATGGAGGAAAGGTTTTGATTTCACGTTTGACGTTTCACTTTTCACGACCTACAAGAATCAACACGGCATTAACCAAATTTGCCCAGCTATATTTTTGTTTTTCTGTGCGAAGATGCGGAATAAAATAATTCTCTCCTAATTGATAAAAACGAAGAATAGCATCTGCAATAGCCTGAGGAGTTGGCTCAGCAATAAGCCCAACTTTTTCGTGTGGAACTAACGAAGCAAGCCCGCCAACATTAGTTACCACCATTGGTTTTTCAAAATGATAAGCGAGGGGAGTAACGCCGCTTTGGGTTGCATTACGATATGGCTGTATCACTGCATCAGCAGCGCATAAATAATAGCGAACTTCAGAATCAGGAATAAAATCTGTTCTTAAAATAAGCTGATCTTTTATTTTTAACTGGTCAATCAGGTCCAGGTATTGTCTTTTGTCTTCATAAAATTCTCCGGCGATCATCAATTTAATTCCTGCTTTCTTAATTCTTTCATCCGCCATTGCATGTAACAAAATATCAAGTCCCTTATAATGCCTGATGAATCCAAAAAAAAGAATTATTAATTCCTCATTTTTAATTTTTAATTTTTCTCTTGCAGCATCTTTTGATATCGGACTTCCAAAATTGTCATACAATGGATGTTGAACAATTTTACCCGGCTTGCTTTTCTGAAATAACCGAAGGTCAGCCATCACTTTTTCACTCATGGTGATGAATGCATCGCAACTTTTTAAGAAATAACTTGTGAATGTAGTATCACCTGGCCGATGTTCGTGTGGAATTACATTATCAGCTATGCAAATGATCTTTGTGTGCTTGTTTTTTTTTACTCTTCGTAAAATTGTTCCAAGCGCCGGTCCCATTAGTGGTATCCAAAAACGGACAACAATAATATCAGGCTTTTCATTTCTTAATTTATTACCAACACTTATCCAGTTTAAAGGGTTGATCGAATTGACCAGCGACCGGATCACCAAACCTTCAGGTGCAGGTTCATCTGTGTATTGCGATTTACCAGGAAAAAAAATGCTCGGATATTGTAAAGAAAAAGAACAGATCGAACATTCATGACCAGAAGCTATGAATTCTTTTGCGAGCCGCTGATTAAACGTAGCTAATCCTCCCCGCAACGGATGGCCGGGTCCTATGATGATAACTTTGCTCATTAAACCCCGGCTTTCTTTTCAATGAGGTAAGAATTTCTTCCCGGCGCATTTCTTGAGATCAGTTCACCAATAAAACCTGAAAGAAAAAGTTGAACACCGATGATGGTTGTAGTAAGTGCGATATAAAATCCAGGCTTATCTGTTAAAGTAGATTCCGGGTCAATAAATTTTTTTATGATCAGGAAAATTGAAAGACCAATACCAATTATGAAAAATATTGATCCCAATAATCCGAAAAAATGCATAGGCCTCTTTCCATATTTGCCAACAAACATGATAGAAGCAAGATCGAGCGGGCCATTTACAAAACGGCTGATACCAAATTTGCTAACTCCATATTTTCTGGCCTGGTGGGTTACTACTTTCTCACCAACTTTTTTGAAACCTGCCCACTTAGCAAGTACTGGTGTATAACGATGCATTTCACCATATACTTCAATACTCTTTATAACATTCTTGCGATATGATTTTAGTCCACAGTTAAAATCGTGCAACTTAATACCAGACATCCAACGTGTAGCTGCATTATAAAATTTGGATGGAATATTTTTAGTTAAAGCGTTATCATATCTTTTTTTCTTCCAACCGCTCACAAGATCATATCCATCTTCAATGATCATGCGACGCAGTTCAGGAATTTCCTCCGGACTATCCTGCAGATCGGCATCCATTGTGATGATCACATCTCCTTGTGCAGCACGAAAACCTTCATTCAAACCGGCAGATTTTCCATAGTTGCGCTGAAATTTGATCCCTTTGATATTGGGGTTTTTATTTCTAAGCTCTTCAATAATATTCCAGGAGTTATCAGTACTCCCATCATCAACAAAAATTATCTCATAGGAATAATTGTTTGCATTCATTACACGGCTTATCCACTCACTAAGTTCCGGTAGTGATTCTTCTTCATCTTTAAGTGGAATGACAAGAGAAATATCCATTAACCCGGCATTTGATCGAGTGGACTAATTTTTTTCTTTTTAGCAACAGCAGCGCCGATCAGGGATGCGATACTTCCCCAAACAAGAGTCCCGAATATGACCCCTATAACAAGAAATATCATGAAATATTTTTTCATTATCGTCATACCTTGCTCAATTTTGTCATCATCAATTCCCTTTTTTTCCATCTGTGCTTGTTGCATTTCAAATATTTTTTCTTTCATATCAGGGAAAAGAACTGTAAATGCAAGCAATGTATATACTAAAACAATGATGGCTACCACGGCAGTGATTTTAAACCCATGCAGGAATACATTACCAAACGTAACATAACCTTGTTTCTGATTGGCAAAATGAACGCAAGCAATTATTATTGCTGCTAACATTATTGCGTTTACTACCCAGTTATACCAGGTGCTAAAACCAAGGTTAGTAAAATAGCCTGCAATGCCAAGAATTATAACAATTAAAGCGATCAATAAGCCTTTGATCTGTGGCGACATAATTTTAGTTTCTTCCATAATGTTGGTTTTAAGGGTTCAAATGTACTTGGTCTTTATTAATTATCCCGATTACTTTACCGGTGAATTTTTTTCCAATGAAAGGAGAGTTCTTTGATCTTGACTGAATATTGTTTTTTTCATATATCCATTCAACATTCGGACAAAATAAAGTCAAACAGGCTTTTTCATTTTCCTTTATTGTGCAAGCATTTAATTTCAATAATATTCTTGGGTTAGTTGATAAAAGAGCAACCGCTTTTTCTTCACTGATCTCAGGCATGGTTGTTTTCAAAACTGAATAGGCCGTTTCTAAACCTGTCATTCCATTCTTTGCATATTCAAACTCTGTTTCTTTACTATCCGCTTCATGTGGCAGGTGATGTGTGGCAATGCAATCAACAGTTCCATCCTGGATAGCTTTTTTTAATGCCTCCCTGTCTTCAGCACTCCTTAATGGAGGATTTACCTTTAGATTACTATCATACTCTTTTAGATCTTCATCTGTAAAATATAAATGATAGGGAGTAACCGAACAGCTTATGTGAGTGCCGCCTTTTTTACCTCTCTCAATATATTCAAGTGATTTTTTTGAGGATACTCCTGTGAAATGAAGATTGGATTCAGCATATCTCGCCAGTTTTATATCCCTCGCTACAATTATTTCTTCAGCCATCGCAGGTTTTCCCGGCAGCCCAATCTGGGTTGAAATAATTCCTTCGTGCATTAATCCATGCTCATTAATACTTTTATCATCTGGTAATTGAATTATCATTCCATCAAACGCTTTTACATATTGTAAGGCTTTTACCAATAAGCCAGAAGATTGAATGCAATTGAGGCCATCACCAAATGCTATGGCACCACTCGTTTTCATATCATACATTTCGGCCAATTCTTTTCCTTCCGCATTTTTTGTTACAGCACCAATTGGATGCACACTTACGGTCAGCGATCTTGATTTTTGCACGATATATTCCACCTGGCTTTTTGCATCTATGGCGGGTTTTGTATTTGGAATAACCAACACATCTGTAAACCCGCCGGCAGCAGCAGCCAAACAGCCAGATTCAATTGATTCTTTGTACTCATAACCCGGATCTGCAAAGTTTGCGAACATATCAACCCAGCCAGGCGAAACGCAAAGTCCATCAATTGAAATTTCCTTGTCAGCTTTACCAGTTAAATTCTTACCGATGTTTTTGATAATGCCATTTTCGATAAAAATATCAGTTGATTGAGAATTGAAGGGAGAGTTGGGATCAATGACCCGTGCATTCTTAATGAGTAGATTCATTAAGCGGCGAAGATAAAGGTTGTTTTTGATTCGAAGAAATTGGATGAATTACAATACAGCTGCCCCCGGTAAAAGGTGTCTTATCAAAGTGCTTGTTATAGAGAACTATTTCTATTACAATTCCCAACCAATTGAAAACGCCAACACATAGTCCGTCTCTTTTCCTTTAACCGCTGGCCTGTTATCATAGTTTAACGTAAATCCTAGCTTGATATAAAAATCCAGTGGCAGATCATATTTCGCATCAAAATTAAAATCGGTACGCCACCTGCCATTTTCTGTCAAACTTGGATAAACCCAAATATTATTAAACAAGCTCAGATCTCCAATATCAAAAAGATTAAGTTCTGAACCAAAGTAAGCTTCAAGACTGCTTCTGTCTGCTGTTCCATTGGTAAAACTCTCGTTGTTAAAAGACAAACCAGTACCAAGTCCCCAGTATTGTTTATTGGTATGAACAATGTATTTACCGATCCCAAGTTTTCCAGTTGTTCTGAGATTTAAAGCTTGCTCAGTATTGGAAAGAAAATTCAATGAGGCAGCTAAGTACCAATCTTTCTGCAAATAATATTTTCCGGCAATTCCCCCTTCGGTTCTTTTAGTTTCTTTCACACTATCCTGGCTAGACCGGGTATCATCATAAAATACATCTGTTTGCCATTTGTCAGCCAGGTATCCGATTTTGCTCCTGACATTGTATTGTTTCAGGTTATTTGCTTTAGTGAAGCTTAGTCCCGCATCAATACTCGCATGAACCCGGCTCCAGAAATCTGATTTCAGTCCTTTCAGATACACCATCTCCTCGAGAGTAGTTTCTGTTTTACTTCCATCGTCACCATTAATAATGATCTTTTTTCCTGCTTCAGCAGATTCAACTGTTCCATTAATTCTCTGTCCGTTTTTTAAAGTGACCAGGAAATGGCTCTTTGAATAGATCTCCTTTATTCCAGACCATTCAACTGTAAAATCATTTTTTGAATAATCCGTTTCAATGGTCAGGACTCCTTTGTCCATTGATTTCACCTCGCCAACAATTATATCTCCATTTTTTAACACGATTGAGTCCTTCTGTGCCTGGGTAGCTATTACTAAAAGCAGACAAAAACTAATAAGTAGATTTTTTTTGAATCTCATAGTGGAATGGTTTAATGGTTTCTAATTAGCGAAGTTCAATGTAAAAGTTAGGATTTCTTTCGGGATAAAAAAATCCGAACCGAGAATCATTCATTATACGCTTCACTAAATAATAAACGCTGAAACTTTCTATACAAAATTTCAGCGTCTACTAAGTCGGGATGACTGGATTCGAACCAGCGACCCCGTCGTCCCGAACGACGTACGCTACCGGACTGCGCTACATCCCGAAAAATAAATTATCAACTCAAAAATAAAAAAGACCCTTGATTTTTCAAGAGCCTTTTTAAGTCGGGACGACTGGATTCGAACCAGCGACCACCAGCACCCCATGCTGGTACGCTACCGGGCTGCGCTACGTCCCGAACAATGAAATAAGGTGTTATCTGTTCTTACCTTCAATCTTTGCTATTACTTCCCGAATACATTACAATAATGCGGGATGCAAATCTATGATTTATTTGGCTTGAGAAAAAGTTGAAGTTAATTGCAATAAAGAAAGAATATCTTTCATTTATTCAATTTATATTTTGAAAAGTAGAGTTGCACCTTGAATTTTGCCAAAGTCAAGTAAACATGAATACATTAGAAATAAAAGAACCTTTTCAACTGGAGAATGGTAAAGTTTTACCGGGACTAACACTTGCTTATCACAGTTATGGAAAATTGAATGAAGCAAAAGATAATGTAGTGTGGGTTTGCCATGCTTTAACAGCAAACAGTGATGTTTTTGATTGGTGGCCGGGTGTTGTTGGTGAAGACTGTGTTATTAATACGAAAGATCATTTTATTATCTGCGTAAATATTATTGGCAGTTGTTACGGTAGTAGTGGACCACTAACAATAAATCCGGAAAATAATCAGCCTTATTATTCCTCTTTTCCCGTTATTACTATCCGGGACATGATCAATGCTTTTATACTTGTACGTAAAAAGCTTGGTATTGAAAAAATAAAATTGCTGATGGGTGGGAGTATGGGTGGCTACCAGGTATTAGAATGGTGTTTAATGGAACCTGCTGTAATTCAAAATAGTTTTGTGATCACTACCTCTGCAGCGGAAAGTGCATGGGGCATTGCGATACATACAGCACAACGATTATCGATACAAGCTGATCAAACATGGAAAGACAGGACAGCAGATGCAGGTAAAAATGGTATAAAAGCGGCGAGAGGCATTGGAATGCTTACTTATCGTAATTATAAAATATTTCACCAGAAACAAACTGATCCGGATTTTTCAAAAACTGATAATTACAAAGCTTCCTCATATATTCTTCACCAGGGAAATAAACTCTCAGATCGTTTTAATGCGCAGAGTTATTGGTTGCTTACAAAATCAATGGACAGTCATAATATTGCCCGTGCAAGATTTGACACACTTGAAAAGGCATTAAAAGCAATTCCTCAGCCCATGTTAGTGATCGGTATCGATAGTGATATACTTTGCCCCGTTCCTGAACAAGCCTTTCTTGCAGAAAATATTCCAAATTCCACCTTGCATATTATTTCTTCTGACTATGGTCACGATGGCTTCCTGGTAGAAGCAGAAACTATTTCAAAACATCTTTTTGAATGGATGGAAAAGCATGGCGTTTAAATATTTTCCAGTGCCTGTGTAATATCTTTCAAAATATCTTCTCTATGTTCCAACCCAACAGAAATTCTTATTAAGCCCGGAGTAATAGCAACAGCCTGTCTTTCCTCTTCAGTAAGTTTTGCATGTGTAGTACTTGTAGGATGTGATGCAATACTTCTTGTGTCACCAAGATTAGCCGTCATTGATAGCATCTTTAAATTATCAAGAAATTTTTTTCCTGCTTCAAGGCCTCCTTTTAATTCAAAACAAAAAAGACCACCGCCATTCGACATTTGTTTTTTTGCAATTTCAAATTGAGGATGCGAAGAAAGAAAAGGATATTTGACTGAACTGATCTTTTTATGATCTTGTAGTTGTTCAACGATCCACTTTGCATTTGAAGCATGCCTTTCCATTCTAACATCCAATGTTTCCAAACTCTTACTTAGTATCCATGCATTGAAAGGAGATAGGGCAGGTCCTGTATTGCGACAAAACAAATAGATCTCTTTTATCAATTCTTTTTTACCAACTATTACACCACCCAAAACTCTTCCTTGTCCATCAAGCCATTTTGTAGCGCTGTGAACAACAAGGTCAGCACCGAGTGAAATGGGTAACTGTCCAAATGGAGTTGCAAAACAATTGTCAACATTTAAAATAACATTATGCTTATGAGCAAGATCAGCCAATGCTTTTATATCGAGTATTTCCAAACCAGGGTTAGTCGGACTTTCCACATAGATCATTCTCGTATTCGGCTTGATATTTTTTTTCCATTCCTCAATGTTTGCAGATGCATCGACATAACTGTATTCAATGCCATATCTTGAAAGATATTTCTTGACGATATTATGTGTACTTCCAAATAATGCCCGACAGGAAAGTAAATGATCGCCGCTTTTTAATAAAGCCATAAAAGAACCAAATACAGCACTCATACCTGAAGATGTTGCATAGCCAGCTTCTGCGCCTTCCAATGCAACCATCTTATCAATAAACTCCTGCACATTAGGGTTACTGAAACGACTATAAATATTATCATCGCTTTCATCAGCAAATGCAGCACGCATTTCTTCGGCATTATCAAAACAAAAACTACTTGTAAGAAAAAGAGGAACGGAATGTTCCATTTCACCTGTTTTATTCACCTGCGTTCTGATCGCTTTTGTATTCGGATGCATATTTTCTTCGATTGCTTTAAAATTTCAAAGTTAAGTAACGATGCTTAAGCTTGATTCTTTATTTTTATATAATGACACCTGAACGTCGTGAAAAATTACAAACAGTTTTAAGCAAACGGCAAAATGATATAACAGTTGTTTTGGAAAATGTTTTTGATCCCCACAATATATCTGCAGTAATGCGAACCTGTGATGCAGTCGGCGTGCAGGAAGTCTATGTATTAAATACAAAGATCCCCCGTCATAAAAAATGGGGTGCTAAAAGTTCTTCCAGCGCAGCAAAATGGCTAACCGTTTATCAATTTGAAAATGCAGCAGAATGCTTCTCAGAACTAAGAAAGAAATACGCAAAAATCTTAACTACTCATTTAAGCAGCGATGCCGTAAACTTGTATCAAATTGACCTTACTCGATCGGTGGCTCTTATTTTTGGCAATGAACATAGCGGTGTTTCAGAGGAGATAAGAAATTTGGCTGATGGAAATTTTATCATCCCACAGTCAGGAATTATAAGATCCTTGAATATAAGTGTAGCATGTGCTGTAACTTTGTATGAAGCCTACCGGCAAAAAGCCTTAGCTGGTCATTATAGTAAGACAAAACTAAATGGCGAAGTTTTAAAGGACTTGATGGATAAATGGGGTTACGAAGAAGAAAATAATAAGTAATAGAATGATCAATGCTCAATATTCAATATTCAATGTTCAAATAAGAATACTGGCGGTTCTATTTGTCATGTGTTTTTCATGCAAACAGGCAAATTCACAATCAATTCCTAAGTGGAAGGTGACTGACCTTGAAGAATATATTGCAAAAAGCGATACCCCTACAGTGGTAAATTTTTGGGCTACCTATTGTGGCCCTTGCATAAAAGAGATCCCTTATTTCCAGGAAGTGGTTAAACAATATGAAAAGAAAGGAGTGAAACTTTTATTGGTTAGTCTTGATTTTAAAGAGTCATTTCCTGATAAGATCAGCAGCTTTGCTGATAAAAGAAAACTCACTTCGCCTATCGTGTGGCTTGATGAAACAAATGCCGATTATTTCTGTCCAAAGGTAGATAGCAAATGGTCAGGAGTTATGCCCGCTACATTATTTATCAATAATAAAAAAGGGTATCGCAGCTTCTTTGAAGAAGAAATGTCAAAAGATAAATTTGAAACCGAGATAAAAAAGATCCTGAATTGAACGATCAATAACTTTCAGAAATTTCCTCACCTTCCTTTTCGGTCTGCATTTTATTAAGCTTGTATAAAAACAGGCTCCACGCTGCAATAGCTACAAGTGCTAATACAATTCCAATAAAACTACCGTAATAAAAACTGCGGGCAAGCAGGTAACCTGCAATTACGAAAACAGAAAGGATGATTGTTCGGTTGATAATAGTTCTGGAGTTCATAAGCCGGGTTTTTAAGTTAAAGAATTGGTTTGTGGTGAACGAATTCTCTGCTTAGATTCAATTTAATAATTAATCCATACAAAAATTAAAAAAAATCCCCCGACAAGTCGGGGGATGCTATATCAGATTTATAAAAGCTCATTCTTTTCTTCTGATCTGGCAACCCATAGACCGGGATTCCTTTACTGACACATCTTTTCCCGCTATCATTTCATCCATAGCCATTTTCAGGTGTTTGCGATTTACATTTGAGGCATCACCCGGATTATCATCAATGGCGCCATGATAAACATGTTTGCCCTCTGCATTAAATAAAAAACACTCGGGAGTACGGTTAGCGCCAAACTCATCGGCCAGCACATTATTTGCATCAACAGCATAATACCATTTGTATCCCTGGGCGGCAGCATATTGCTTCATTTCAGAGTAAGAATCTGCATCGTCCCTGGAACCTTCGTTGGAGTTGAGAAGGATGACTCCAATTTCTTTTGAAAGGGCATAGTTTGCAGCTTCAATAGTTCTTGACTGATTTTTTATGACCCAGGGACAAGTATTGCAGCTAAACATAACCAGCAATCCATTTTTTTTCTTTGCATCCTTCAGCGAAATTTCTTTACCTGATATATCTTTCAACCTCAGTTCTGGTTTTGGTATGCTTGCACCGATAGGCAATACATCATTGAATGTTGTAAAAGAAAAGGATAATGTAGCAACTGCAATAAAACCAAAAAGCATTTTTTTCATACTAAAAGTTTAACGGTATAAAGTTCTAACATTTTTTGAAATTTTGTTAACCGCCAGACACAGGATTTTTCCTCTGGTCAGCCAGTTTTCGCAGCGAAGATATACTAACATTTAGTTCGAATCCTATCAACAAAACCAAAGAATTAAAGAAGATCAGCAACATGACAATTAGAATGGTACCAATAGAGCCATACAGCTTATTATAATTGCCAAAATTAGCGACGTAATAGGAAAAGCCAAGTGTAAAAGCGATCATCATGAATGTGGCAAGAATAGAGCCGGGGTTAATCAATTTCCATTTCTTATGTACGGCAGGGGCATACCTGTAAATAAAAGAAATAGTAAGAAAAAATAAAAGTATGATCACTATCCACCGCACATTGAAGATGATCGTTCTGATGGTAGGATCTTCAATACCCAACCAGGTAAGAACTGTTCCTCTTAGTATTAAAGCGACAATAGAAAGCAGTATGACCAAAAACACAATAAGCGTAAGCTTTATGGCCACCCAGCGATTATGTACAAATTGACGCTGGGAAAAGCCGAGATAATTCAAATTATTGAATGAATTCATTATTCCGATCATTGCGTTTGACGAAAAGTATAATGCAAGCAAAAGACCAAAAGAAAGAAGTCCTCCTTGTTCATTAGATATAAAATCGTCTATAAAATCAATTATAGGTTGATAGTTTTGTTTGACTGGAAATACGTCACGAATAAGATCATACAATTGAGGCCTGAACTCTTTTATCGGCAAATAGGGTACAAGGGTAAAAATAAAAATACAGGCGGGTGGTATTGCTACCAGTAAATTAAAGGCAATGGATGCTGCCCTTTCATTAAGACTTGTTTTCTGTATTTGAATAAAAAAGAACCTGACCACATCAAAAAGAGGAATACCGGCGAAGCCCGGGAGGAAAATGTTCTTACTTTTTCGGATAACAAATTTTACCGGAAAAGATGTTATGAATTTCCGTCTTATCTGGGTAAGCAGATGCATTTTTGCTTTTAGTGGTTTGCTTTTCTGATCGAATCCTGCTTGTCCTGCGCTTCTGCGAATTTCTTTGCAAATTTTAAATGATCAGCATAGTTAGTTGAGTAAATATGCGTACCTGAAAAATCACTGTTCGCTACAAAATAAAGATAATCTGTTTGCGGTGCATTTAAAACGATATCAATAGTTTCAGGTTGGGGAGTACATATCGGTCCAGGCGGCAAACCTCTGTTTTCATAAGTATTATAAGGCGATTGTACTTTGAGATGCTTATAATAAAGCCTTGTAAGTGCAAAATCTCTTAATGCGTATTTTACAGTAGGGCAGGACTCCATTTGCATATTTTTGTGCAGCCTGTTCAAGTATACACTTGCTATTTTTTCTTTTTCACTTTTAAGATTTACCTCTTCATCAACTATAGAAGCAAGGATTGAAACCCGGATAGGATCAAGTTGGATCATATCTGCTTTCTTTTTTCTCTCATCATTCCAGAATTTTTTCCAGTGATCAAATAATTTTTGATAAACTTTTTCAGGAGTACTGTTCCAAAAGAAAGAATAAGTATCGGGCATCACTGCTGCCATCACGGTGTTACTATCAACACCAAAAATTTTTAGTGAATCATTGTTTGTCAGGAAATGTATTGCAGTTAATGAATCGAATTCAAATTGCTGACCAAGTTTGCGGGCCAGGTCTTCTTTCAATCTAAATTTGGTGATAACAAGTTTTACAGGTGTTTGTCTCCCGTTTTTTAGAACACGGATCAATTCAAACAGGCTCATATTTTTCTTGATCTCATATTTTCCCGCTTTTACAGAATTGAACTTCATAGAACCAGCTATCAAATCAAACCAACGTGTTGAAGAAATGATCTTTTTTGAAATAAGATCTTCCTTCACCTGTCCAAAAGTTGAACCGGTTTTTATATACAGGAATTTTTCTTGAGAATTAGAAACAGAAGGGCCAAAAACTTTCCACGCTGCGAAGAGAACAAGGATGAGTACAAGTATCAAAACGAATCGAAAGGTTTTTTTCATAGTGTTCTAATTAGCTGAACAGAATTACTGGACTTGAACGGAGCGTCGCAACAGAAGCTCCTGTTAGCACAAAAGCCGATTAACAAAATAAATAAAAAACCCCGTCTTTAAGACAGGGTTCCTGAATATCTTTTATTAAAATTATTTAGTTGTTTTTTGCGCTGTAGTCGTTGGATTTGTTTGTGGTTGCAGATTTGGATTGGTGCCCAAACCGCTGGGATTAGTGGCTGGCGCTGTTTGAACGGGGGTAGTGCTGATCTTGTTGGATGCACCATTACTGCTGGAAGATCCGCCAGAAATAAACAAAGTTGAAACAAGGCATAAAACGCCAATAACACCGGCAAAGATCCATGTTCCTTTTTCGAGTACGTCCGTGGTTTGTTTTACACCCATAAACTGGTTGCTGAAACCCGCAATATTACCGGCAAGACCACCACCTTTGGGATTTTGAACGAGTACGATTAAACCAAGGATCACACTGGCAAGTATCACAAGAATTACAAAAAGTGTTGTCATATCAAATTCTCTTTAATTTTTCAATAAGGAGTGCAAAATAACTGCTTTTGGAGGGATTGAGCAAACTTAGTTTCTCATAAATCCTGACTGCTTTTTCGGGCTGGCCTTGCTTGATCCATACTTCGGCCATTGCCTCGGTATCTACGTTTTCCTCAGCAAGTGAATGGGTGGCAAGTTGAACTACTTTTTCTTCGGATCGGGCATCACTCTTTGATGCTATTTCCTGGGGAGGCATTTTCCTAATGGTTTTAAGCCATTCGGTAAAACTCCTTAATTGCTGGCCAAGACGATCGTTTGGTTTTTCTTCAACAACAGTTTTTATGCCCTGTGATGCAAAATAGTCGACAGTATAATATGGTTCAAAAGCAAGTGCGTCATCTTTTGGTTCCGATTTTTCAATAACAGGAATTGAGGGCAGCGAGGTCTGTGCAGATTTTTCTTCAGATTTAGAAGCATCGATAAATTCATATCTTGATCTTTCTAAAACCAGCTCATCATTATTTGGTTCTTCATCCACTTCTGTTACCACTATTTTTTCTTCAATAAATATTTTTTCGGATGGTGTACTGTTTAAAAGATGATCTAACCAAAGGGGATTGTTTAGATGAAGCGAGGTCGATATTAATTGCTTTTCAAAATCGTCATGATCGGTTTGTTTTTGTTTAGCAGCTAATAAAAGTTGGGCCGAAGAAAAATAAGGATACTGCCTGGCAAGATGTTCGATCTCTTCAATACTGCATTCTTCTAAATTATTTTTCCTGAATAAAGAGAAAGCAAGTTTGTTTATCAATTCATGCATAATAGCAGGATATAGGATTACCAATTGGAAAAAAGCTGATTGAAGATCTCGTCCGTAAGGTTACGTATAATTTCATCATTCAATTGTAATTCTGCTTGAGGCAAAGTTAATGAGGCTGAAAAATCAAAACTGCGGCTTGCGGAAATATTTCTCGGTTCGGCACCTGGTGTTTTCCTATTAAGTAGTGTGAGGGTAACGGCAACTGTAAGACGGTTAGTGGAAACCTGTTGATTAGATATCCCGGACGTACTAACATCATATTGCGTAATAGTACCCGAGATATCATAGTCTGCATCTTCACCATTTACTTGTGTAAGTTTTGTTTGACTCACTATTTTTTGACGTAGCTTCTCTGTTAATTGCGGACTTAATTGTGGATTATTATACCGGGCTTTGTTTTCTATATACCTAACTCTTACAGTTTTAATTTCCGGTGGGATGGAAGCCCCACTGAATGTATAAACTTTACAACCTGAAAGTAGTGACATAACAAGAAGAACAAGAAGAAAAATTCTTGTAATGTGAAGACTATTCGATCTTGTGCCGTGTAATTTCTGTCTTACTAACATTTTATTCTTCTATATTATATTCTTTTAATTTCCGGTAGAGTGTTCTTTCACTTATTCCAAGATCCAGCGCTGCATCTTTTCTTTTACCACGATGTTTTTTCAATGCCTTAATGATCAGTTCTTTTTCCTTGTCCATTATATTCAGGCTTTCTTCCACCTCAGTATGTTCATGTATATCTCCATTCAGTATTACCGGTTGCGATGGCTGTACTGTTGGTTGAACATATACCGGCTGCATCACTTCATGTCCTTTTAATTCTTTAAGTTCATTAATAAGGGTGGGATTTTGTATGGCATTCGGGT
>VBAS01000270.1:0-7311 GCA_005882975.1 Bacteroidota bacterium
ATGCACGAATAGGCTGTCTCAGCGTTTTCACGATGATCGGCGCATCGAGATAAGAGATATGATTGCCCACAAAAATGTATTGCTTGTTCTTATCCAACGGCTGTTCATAATAATTGCGATGAAAAATAAAGATCAGCGGGAACCAAATATCACCCCATAACATACAAAGCCTGTATATCATATTACCACCGGTGACGTTACCAAATAAAGAAGCAATAAGTATGAATGGAAAAAGCAACAGCATAATGCCAATAAAAAGAAGCAACGCATACATACAGTATATCCATTGAAGAAGCTTAAGCAAAAAACGCATCAATTAGAGTTTTATAAAATGAAAGTGGCATTGTCTCATCATTGATGCAATTGCAGCCAACTGTTCCGTTAGCATCATAACAATCCAAAACCCTTGCAACAGTACCGCATTGTTGAATAAGAATGATAATACTCATTTTTTGTTTTGTTACGGTACGAATTGTAAAAATAGGGCAAGGCTTTTTATGCAGATCCGATTTATCCCGGTCAATTACCCCGTTTCTAAATATCCCCATTATACTATTCGCATTGATATGATGGCAATCCATACGGCATAGGGCAAATTTTGTGTACTCAATGCGGGACGGATTCCGGTTTAAGACTAATTTCTTTTTGGGTTCATTACGGATCTTTATAATAATAAGAATAAGCAAAGCCAGTACAAACAGCAATGAGATAATGACATTTCTTGCTTTCATTTTTTAAAAGCGGATAATAATTGTCAATTTTTATTATCAAATTTTTTATCATCACCGGGACAATCACAACTCCATTCCGTATCCAGGTCGATGACCGTTACTACTTCAGTCTTTTCATTACATTGCGCAAATATGATCCTTACTTTTTGATTGTCTACTGTAATTCCTTCTAATGCATAACGAGGGCATCTTGCATTTTGTAAATCGCTTTTATTGTAATTTATTTCCCCGTCCTGCATTATTTCTTCCACCTCGGCCTGCGAAATTCTTCTGCACTGCATTCTGCACTTTGCATGTTTGCTGTATTCAAGATATGAGATGCGACGGTCAAAGCCCCTGTCACGATCAATGGTGCCCTGGTCTTTTTTCGTGTCTTTATTCGTACCTGTTGACTGCGGTCTTGTAGCAGGCTCATGCTGGCATTGCCTGGCGACAAACAATACTACGGCAAGTATTGCAACCAGTATTATCGGAGCCGCCTTTTTCAACTGAGCATTCATTGTGCAAGTATAATTTATTTTTATGGAGTCGGCTTTTGTGCTACGATCATCGTCCCTTGCGTCGCACACTTTTACGTTCGGTAATTCTATTCAGCAGACCCACCCCTTCAAATTTTCCTTTATGGAACATTCTTCACCCCTCCTTAGGAGGGGATAGGAACATTTGAAAATGTTTGAATATTCTATGGGGTGGGTCTGCTGAATAAAGTTATTGCAGCCCAAGTGTGCCCTTCGCTTCGCTCTGGGTAAACTGTGAAACAAAAGCTCAATAGAATTCCTCAAGCCGGAACTATAAACTACAAACCATAAACTATAAACTTGATTATCTTTGCGCCCCATGGCAGAAGCAAGAACAGTCGCCTTTCATACTTTGGGTTGTAAACTCAATTTTTCTGAAACCTCTACCCTTTCCAGAATGCTGGAGAATGAAGGTTTTGAAAAAAAAGAGTTTGATGATCAGGCTGATGTGTATGTTATCAACACTTGTTCTGTAACTGATAATGCAGATAAAGAATGCAGGCAGATCGTTCGCCGTATTCTGCGAAAGGCTCCGGAAAGTTTGGTAGTGATCACCGGTTGTTATGCGCAACTAAAACCAAAACAAATCGCCGAAATACCAGGAGTCAACCTCGTATTGGGAGCCGCAGAAAAATTCAATCTTGCACAGCATATTCGCGAACTATCAAAAGGTGATTCAGCAAAGATCTGCAGTTGTGATATTGAAGATATTACAGGCTTTAACTCATCTTTTTCTATTAACGATCGTACACGAACTTTTTTAAAGGTTCAGGATGGTTGTGATTATAATTGTTCTTTCTGTACCATACCACAAGCCCGTGGCAAAAGCCGTAGCGATTCGATCGAAAATGTTTTAAAGAATGTTGAACACCTCGCTTCGCATGGTGTGAAGGAAGTTGTATTAACGGGTGTCAATCTTGGCGACTTTGGAAAAGGCCCTGACGGTGCTTTGAAATATGAAGAGAATTTTTTTGAGTTAGTAAAGGCATTGGAAAAAGTGGAAGGGATTCAGCGTTATCGTATCTCCTCTATTGAACCCAACCTGCTGACCAACGAGATCATAAAGTTTGTAGCAAACAGTGATAAGTTCATGCCGCATTTCCATATTCCTTTACAAAGCGGCAGTAACAAGATATTAGGATCAATGCGCAGAAGATATAAAAGAGAATTGTATGCTGAACGAGTGGCATGGATCAAAACCTTAATGCCGCATTGTTGTATCGGCGTTGATGTGATTGTCGGTTTCCCGGGAGAAACAGATGAAGACTTTAAAGACTGCTTTGATTTCCTGCATTCATTGGATATCTCTTATCTCCATGTATTCACCTATTCTGAAAGAGATAATACACATGCAATAAGTATTAAGCCAATTGTACCGATGAATATAAGACATGAAAGAAATAAAACACTTCGTAACCTTTCTTATATGAAGATGCAATACTTCACCGAGCAACATCATGGACAAACAAGAAAGGTATTGTTTGAAGGACACGAGAATAAAGGCATGATGGAAGGTTACACTGACAACTACATCAAAATAATAACTCCGTTTAGAAAAGAATGGGTGAATGAAATTGTAGAGTGGAAGATCTAAATATTCAAGCTTTCCTTGTTTCTAGTAATTTAAAAAAATGTTCCTGGTAAGTATTACCGATCGGGATGATGCGGTCGTTGATATATATTTCCTGTCGTTCAATGGATGTGATCTTATCTAAAGCAACGATATAAGATCTGTGAACCCTCACAAAACGATTGGGAGATAATACTTCTTCAAGCTGTTTCATCACTTGCAAAGTAACGATCCGCTGTGTTTTGGTATATATAGAGACATAATTCTTCAACCCTTCTATATACAAAATATCATCCAGCTCAACTCTCACCATTTTGGTCTCTACTTTTACAAAGATATAACCACCGGTAAGTGGAAGCATTTCCTCTGATCGATTAAGCTTTTGTGTTGGATTTTTTTGGTTGTATGCTTTTTCCACTGCTTTATAAAATCGCTCAAATGCAATTGGTTTCAGCAAATAATCAATCACATTATGTTCAAAGCCATCTATTGCATATTCCTGGTAAGCTGATGTGATGATGACCTGTGCCCTGTTTTGCAATAATTGCATAAACTGAACTCCATTAAGTTGCGGCATTTGTATATCAAGGAAAACCAGGTCAACAGGATTGTTATTTATACTGACCAGGGCTTCCATGGGATTATTAAAGGAACCCGACAGTTGCAGGAATGGAACTTTATTGATGTGATCTTCCAGTAAATGGATGGCCAGCGGCTCATCGTCTAGCACTATGCATTTAAGCATAAACGGTAGGTTTGTTCCTTATAAAGGTAACTGTAAATTCACAATAAACCTGTCTGCTGTCTTGCTTAAGTTGAGTGTATATTTTTTTCCGTAAATCAGGTCAAGACGTTTCTGCACATTTGGAATACCAATGCCTCCTACTTCATCTTTTTGATAAGAATTAACTGAATTCTCAATTGAAAAATTCAGCTGATGATCGGTGACTTTTAAATTGATATCAACTGGTTTTTGTGCATCAGTTAATATGCCATGTTTGCAGGCATTTTCTATAAGCGGGAAAAGCAATAAAGGCACAATTCTTTTTCCGTTCGTATCTCCTTCTATGGAGAAATTAATATAAACATCCCCGGGATGCCGCAGTTTCTCCAGATCAATATAGCTATTGATGTGCCGGATCTCTTTTTCAAGGCTCACCCTGTTTTCGGTATCTTCTTTTTCATACAGTACATAACGCATCAGTTCCGAAAGTTTCATAACACTCTGTCCTGTCTTTGTACTTTTTTCCATCACTGACAATGAATAGATATTATTCAGCGCATTAAACAGAAAATGCGGGTTGACCTGCATTTTTAAAAAAGATAACTCAGCCTGCAGTTTTTGATTTTCAAGTTCCTTCCTGATCTTCTCCTGCTGAAACCAGAGCAACAAAAGTCGGTAAGCAAATGCAACAACAACAACGGATACATTGTTTAGGATATTTAAAGTGAAATAGCCTCTGAAACGATAACTGAAAATGCCGAGAGATGGCGATAAGGGCTTCCTGGAAAATTTATCAAACATTGGGTTTTTATTCATTAGGTATTGGGTAAAGGATGTCTCGAGTCGAAATTTCAGGTAAGTAACCAGGATCGCTAGTATTAAGGAAGAGGCAACTAACCAAAACCATTTTTTCTGAAGGGTCGCCATCCTGGGCATTATATAAAATGCTACTATGTAAAACAGTAAAAAATTGATAGTAACAAGAAAGAAGTGATTAAACAAGAAAGACTCCCAAAGAGCAGATATGTTCATATTAACGAGGCTGGGAAGAAATGTAATAAAATGTAATATGAGCCATGCAAGCCAATGGGTAATAAAAACAAAGAAGCCGCCTTTTCTAAAGGGAGATATTAACAAGAGATCAAAATTTAGTGTTACCGCGGCCACAATGTACAATTAATTGAAAAATGTATGCTGCAATCTGGCAATTTATTGAACGCTATTCTTTACTAACTGACATTCGGGGGTTTTTAAAGGATGAATTTGATTTACTATCCTACAAAAAAATTCATACGTTGAATTAACAATTTGGTCATCTGAAATCAGACCTTTGTTTAATACTCAGCCCCACACCCCGAAATGCGATTTACCTTACCGCCCGTAATTCTTCTATAGTACCGGATTTGATGAATACAGAATTGATCAGAATTATTACTACCCATCGAAGACAATGATTGATCAGAGTCAAGACGAAAATGTCTTTTCCGAAAGCCTACGAAAACCAAAATAGAATTGAGAAAGTAAAAACCTATAAATTTTTTCATGAAACGTTTAATGCTTTTATTAACTGCTGGTCTATTTTTTACCGGTATTTCTTCTAAAGTGTTTGCCGAAAAAAGCGAACACTACCAGCAAGCTCCAAAAGACAGTATTCCCAAAAAAATAATTGGAAAAGTAAAGATCACTGTAAAAAACCTGATGGACGGAACTGCAGTGGACAGTGTTTATATCCTCGCAGGAAATAAGAGAGGTTATACTGACAGCAAAGGGATTGTTGAGTTTGACAGCGTACCAGTGGGAATCATGGTTACTACAACTAAGTCTAACAAAAAAAGTAAAAGCTGATCTGCAGATCCGGATCGGGAAAAGAGAAATGCAATCTTCAGCAAATAATTATAAAAACGGATTATTTGAAAGACCACTTGAACATTTTTCCGGCTCAGCCACTATTGTATCAGGAAATGATCTGCGGAAAATAAATCCGCTGAATTTTACAGAGGCATTGAAATATTATGATCCTTCTTTTATTGTTACAAGAGATAATCTCAATGGCGATGATCCTAACGTTACTCCATCTGTAAAGATCAGGGGCTCGTATAATTTTCCTGCTTCAGCTACTATTGCCAGCCAATCCGGAACTACAGTTACCGGTGCGCAGATCAATCCTTCGGTTGGTGATTATGTTGCCAGCAACATTGCCAACCCTGACCAACCTGTTATATTANNNNTTGCATTACAGACTGCACTGGATATTGATATCAACCGGATTGAAAAGATCACTATTTTAAAAGACGCTGCAGCTACATCTATATATGGTGTACGTGGAGGAACAGGAGTTTTATTAATTCAAACCAAGCTGCCGCAGAAAGGTGAATTCAGAATTACTTATTCCGGGCAAGTACAGGTTACTACTCCCGATCTTTCTTCTTACAGCATATGGAATGCTCCTGAAAAATTACAATTAGAACACGACGCAGGTTATTATAATACTAATCCTTCTTTATACCAAAGTCGTTTATACCAGGTTAATAAAGGGATCAATACCAATTGGCTTCAGATACCAACCCGCACAGGAGTCGGTAGCAAACATTCCTTATCACTTGAAGGTGGTGATGATGATATAAATTATGGTTTGGATTTTTCCTATAATAATATAGAGGGTGTGATGAAAGGATCAAACAGGAACAATGTAAATTTTGGTGGCTTCATCAGTACCCGGCTTAAGAATGTTGTTATCAATAATTATCTCAGTTACCAAAGATCAAACGCTTCTAATTCAACTTATGGCAGCTTTAGTGAATATGCCAGGCAAAATCCTTACTGGAACCCTTATGATTCAGTAACAGGTGAAATGTCAAGAATACTGGAAGAATATACTTACCAGGGTAATACCATAAAATATTATAACCCGGCATACAACGGTACTATTTCAACAACAGATGAAACTGCATATTCTCGTTTAAGCAATTTAACATCCATCAACTGGATGATTGGTCATGGTTTCAATTTGAATGGAAGGTTTGGGATCAGTAAACAATCGGATGAGCAGAATTTTTTCCTTCCGCCCTCACATACTGTTTATGCAAATTATTCTCCCAACCAGTTTTTTAGCAGGGGGAAATATAACCAAACCACTAGTGAGTTTACAAGCATGGAAGGAACATTAAAGCTGGATTACAATAAAAAATCAGGGTTGCATCAATTCTATGCATCAACTGGTGTAACTGGTCTGGAAACAAAAAGTAACTCTACCGGCATTGAGTTAGCCGGATTTGTCACTGATAAATTATCTGATCTTGCTTTTGGTAATGCTTATTCCAACTCACGACCAGCAACCGGTATGATCGACACACGTTTGGTATCTGGTTATGGAAACTTTGCATACAGTTATGATAACCGTTACCAGGTTGAGGCTTCAGTAAATGCAGATGGATCATCTCAGTTTGGTGAAAATAACAGGGTGGCATCACATTGGTCTGTTGGCGCAAGCTGGAATCTTCACCAGGAAAGATTTTTCCATGAGAACAAGATCTTAAACCAATTGCGTTTTCGTGCCAGTGTTGGTACGGCAGGCAACCAGTTTTTTCAATCATACCTCGGTCACACTTATTATAATTATTATACAGGCACGCAATATATTCAGCAGGGCAGTAATTCAGGAACAAGAGGCATCGGGTTAGGCGCTTACTTAACAGGCTTTGAAAATAAAGATCTTAAAGCTCCGGAAACACAGAAACAAAATATTGGAATGGATGCTGTGTTATTACA
>VBAS01000270.1:7369-7870 GCA_005882975.1 Bacteroidota bacterium
TCATCAACAGGCTTTATAAACTTTACTTATTATGATAATCTTGGTGCAATTGAAAATAAAGGGATCGAGTTTGATCTTAATTACACCATCATCAAAAATGTAAAAAAAGGTATTGTCTGGAATATTCGTGTAAATGGAATTCGTAATGAAGACCGCATCATAGCGACATCAGAATACCTGGATAAACTTAACAATGCCAATGATGCAATATCTGTTGATCAGACAAGACCACAGCCACATTATGTAAGTGGTAAATCTCTTACTGATATCTGGGCTGTTAATTCATTGGGCATTGATCCCGCTACTGGCAAAGAAAAATTTTTGAAGAATGATGGCACAGAGACATTCTCATGGAATGCATCCGATAAAGTTTCTGCCGGTGACATGTCGCCTGACTGGCTGGGCTCTTTCGGAACAAGTGTATCAGTAAAAAATATCACTGCTGGTATTTATTTCAATTACCAGTTTGGTGCAAAAATTTACAACCAGACATTAGCAGAC
>VBAS01000270.1:7939-9143 GCA_005882975.1 Bacteroidota bacterium
ATTAAACGGCATGAGCACATCACCAACTTATGCCACTACCCGTTTTGTTGAAGACAATGATTTTATCAACTGTTCGGCTATTTCGCTTGACTATGCAATACCGCAAAGCATAGCTGAAAAGATCAAAGCTAAGAATGCAAAAATTGGTTTTGTTGCCAACAATGTTTTTAGTTCTGGAACCATGAAAGCTGAAAAAGGAATTTATTATCCGTTTAATCATATGTATTCATTTTCTATCACAGCAAGTTTTTAAAGTTTTAAAAGTATTGATATGTATAACAGAAGTTTCAAATTTTATTTCCTGGCTGCTGCACTGATCGTAGTGTCTTTGACCGGCTGTAAAAAGTGGCTGGATACAGAAACTCCATTGCAGGTTGATGAAAATACTGTTCTTTCAACTGAACAGGGCTTTAAAGAAGCATTGAACGGTGTATATCTGCAAATGGGAAATGTAAATGTGTATGGAAGAGATATGACTTTCGGTTTAATGTCTGTGCTCGGCAGAAGTTATGATACAACTATTTCTCCTGCAATTGGTAGTTTATATTACCAGGGCGCCCAGTACAATTTTCAGGATCCTGCCGTGAAAACAGCTTTTACAAATATTTGGAACAATCTTTATTTCAGTATCGCCAACCTGAACAATGTTCTTGGCAATGTAGATAGCAGGCAAAATGTTTTTACAGGAAATAATTATAATACTATTAAAGGTGAAGCATTAGGTGTACGTGCATTTTTACATTTTGATTTAGTAAGAATGTTTGCACCATCTCCTGCAGCTGCAGGTTTAAATGTGCCGGCTATTCCTTATGTAACGAAGATCAGTCCTTATGCTGCGCCTGTTTTAACTACCGGTGCAATACTTGATTCATGTATCGCTGATCTGAAAATAGCGGAGTCATTACTCAGCCAAACAGATATGACCACTTCCCGTATTACTTATTGGGGAGTAAAAGGTTTATTAGCCCGCATTTATCTTTATAAAGGAGATCTTGTAAATGCACAGGCTTATGCTTTGTCGGTGATCAACAGTAATAAATTTCCGATGATCACTGCAGTTAACAGTGACTGGATGATCACAAAAGAACATGTATTCTCACTGTTCAGCAGTCTTAATGCTTCAGCACAGAATTATAAAACGGTGTTGAATACAAATCCTCCGTTGGGATTTTCAGCACTTAATCAAACAGCTTTATATGTAACA
>VBAS01000228.1:0-18584 GCA_005882975.1 Bacteroidota bacterium
TAACGAGTGGTACTGATAATGCCAGGTTCAGAGCTTCCTTCCTTGGATCAAAAACTTATGGTTTTCTGAGAAACTCTGCTTTAGATAGATATCTTGGCGCTTTTGGTGGATCATTCAAATTCATGGATAAGAAATTGAGTATTGATTTTGATGTAAAGACTGGAAACACTGTTGAGGATATTACCAACGTAAGTAACACCGCAGGTTCACAAGGAAACCTGGTAAGCTCTGCACTTAGCTGGAACCCGACAGAACCTTTTAAACAAAGCAATGGGCATTATGTAGTATCGGGTAACGGTTCAGGAAATCCTCTTGCTTTTAGTGATGCATATTCTGATATTGCAAAAGTTAGCAACCTGTTAGCTACGATCAGTGCAGGGTATAAGATCACAGATAACCTTGATTATAAATTTTTATTTGCGATCAACCATGGTAACGGTGAAAGAAATACAAACATTGATGGATGGCTGGGTGGTTTCCAGGGAATTTCAGGAGTTGGATTTGGTCAAAAATCATTTACCACTCTTACTTCTCAAACATTTACTCATACTTTAAACTATCGTGCTAAACTTACTGAAAAATTAAGATTAGAAGCATTAGCCGGTTTTGAATATTGGAAATCTGATTATAAAGGCTCCAATTTTTCAGCCCAAGGATTCAATACTAATCTAACTGAAGATACAAGGATCGCTATAAAATATACTGACATATTAAGAAATGGTCAGACACAACTTCCTCCGGTAACATTTGTGGATCCACAAGTTGAATTGCAATCCTACTTTGCAAGAGCTATATTGAATTATAACGATAAATTTTTATTAACTGCAACTATCAGGGCTGATGGATCAAGCAAGTTTGGTGAAAATAACAAGTATGGCTACTTCCCGTCAGTTGCTGCTAAATGGAACATAAGCAATGAAGACTTCATGAAAAATGGCGGTGTATTTTCCAACCTGGCATTAAGAGCTTCATGGGGTATTACCGGGAACCAGGAATTTCCTGCCGGAGCTTCTCAAGAGCAGTTTGGCTTCTTTTCTTATAATAGCGCAGGCCAGGTTAATGTGGCAAACCCAGATCTGAAATGGGAAGAAACTAATTCTTACAACCTTGGAGTAGACTTCGGATTGTTTAATGGAAAAGTTTATGGAAGCATTGATTATTATAACAAGAATACCACGAATATTCTTTTCCAAAGCACTGCTATCCAACCAGCACCTGCTTCTATTTATTTTATAAATCTTCCTGCGCATCTCACCAACAAAGGATTTGAAGTTTATGTAGGTGCCACACTTATTGAGAAGAGTGATTTCACTTTAGATATTAATGTGAACTATGCTCACAATAAGAATTTGCTGTCAGATTTTTATGGCCCGGGCACAACAACTCCGCTGCAGATCCTGACTGGTCAAATCAATGGACAAGGCGTATCGGGAACTTTAGCACAGATCATAACAAATGGTTATCCTGTGAATGAATTTTATCTGAAAAAATTCAATGGTTTTGATGCAACCGGTAATCAGCAAATAGGTGCTAATCCTGATTATGCAGGTGATCCAAATCCACATGCAATTTTTGGTTTAGGCTTAAACATCAGGTACAAGAAATTTTATCTGAACGCCAATATGGGTGGTGCAAGTGGCTTCCTGATCTATAACAACACAGCTACCAATATCACCAATATTGTTGGTGGCAGAAATATTGATAACGCTGCCTATAACTCAGCAGAAGGAACAACCAGTGGTGCTGCAGCATCCACAAGATTCCTGGAAGATGGTGACTATTTTAAACTGCGGAACGCCAGCCTTCGTTATGAGATTGGTAGCATAGGCAAATATTTCAAAAACGTACAGGCATTTGTTTCTGGCACTAATTTGTTTGTAATAACAAAGTTTACTGGATTTGATCCTGAGGTGAATATTGATAAAAGCCAAAATAGCTATCCTTCAAGAAGTATAGAATATGTTCCTTATCCAACACCAAGAGCGATCACATTTGGTCTAAACTTTTCATTATAAAACTCTTCAAAAATTAATTGTATGATAAAGAATAATATAAAATACAAAGTTGTTGCACTGTTCCTGGCTTGGGGAGTTGTCGGCTGCACCAAGCTTGATGAGAACCTGAACAGCACACTGACAAATCAGCAAACTGCTGATGCACTAGGTGCTTCAGGTACAGGCTTACTTTTAAAAACAGCCTATAACGACCTTGCTACACCTTTCAATGATGTTGAGCAGCTGATCAACCTCACAGGAAATGCTTCCGACGAATCATTGGTTCCTACAAGAGGAGGTGACTGGGACGACAATGGAAAATGGAGAGCAACACATGCTCATACATGGAATGCAGATCTTGCTGCATGTTTATTAACATTCAATAGTCTCAATAAAATAAATTTTGATGCCACGAATGTGTTGGCATTTAATCCTACACCTGTACAAGCTGCAGAGGCAAGATTTATTAGAGCTTATGCCTTATACAATCTCTTAGATCTGTTTGGCCAGTACCCATTCAGGAATCCGGGCGATAATCTTTTGAATGCTCCTGAGGTAAAATCAGGTGCAGCCGCTATTGATTTTATCATCAGCGAATTAAATGCGATCTTATCAACAGTACCAGCGGCAAGTGCAAATATCAATTTCAGGGCGAACCCTGATGCAGTTAGAATGTTACTGATGCGTTGTTATCTCAATAAAGGAGCATTCGCTAACAGAGCCGCACCAGCTTTTGCTGATGCTGATATGCAACAGGTTATTACGTTGGGAAATGCGATCATAAGTTCCGGACGTTACTCCTACACACCAAACTTTTTTGACAATTTTACTCCGGATAACCAAACAAAAACTAAAGAAGCTATTTGGGCTTATGATAACACCTCAGGTGTTTCTGCTGCTAGCCTGGATGTGAAATCTTTTTGGTTCAGAACCTTGCATTATAATTCTTTCGATCCTAAAGCTCCGAATGCAGGATGGAATGGGTTTTCTACGGTAGCAGAATTTTATAACAGCTTTGGTATTGCAGGCACGCCAACACAAACACCGACCGATACATTGCTTGATCAAAGGATTGGTGGTCGTTTTAAACCAGGGATTACTGATGTTCCCGGTTCAGGTTTAAGACCAGGATTGCTTATCGGTCAGCAGTTTGATCACTTGGGAAATAAAAAGCATTACAGGAACTGGGTTGCTGCTGATGGACCAAATGCAAAATTATTAAGCTTTACTCCTAACATTGCTCCTAATATGATCGAGACTACTCCTGGAATATTAGAAACAACTGGTATCAGGGTAATGAAATATTCTCCTGACTTTCCACAGTATGACGGTGCTGCAGGTAATGATGTAATCATTTTCAGGTATCCTGATGTGGTACTGATGGTAGCTGAAGCAATGATGAGAAAGGCTACTCCAGATAATGCAGGTGCTTTAACATTGGTGAACGCATTAAGAGCTGCACGTAGTGCTGCTCCTTTGCCATCAATGACCTTAAATTCTACTACTAATACTTATGCTCCATTAACATTGCTGGCAGAAAGAGGAAGAGAAATGTATTGGGAGTACGTAAGAAGAACAGATCTTATCCGTTTTAAAATGTTTACAGTCAGTTGGCCATACAAAGCAGCAGATGCTGAAAAGAATTTGGTATTTCCAATACCATCACAAGCCTTGGCGGCCAATCCTAATCTGAAGCAAAATCCGGGATACTAAAATAAATGTATCACATGTGATATTTATATAAGCGTATTTTTTAAAGAAGCCATTTTAAATGGCTTCTTTGTTTTTAGGATGTGTGTTAAATAAAATAGATTTGAATATTTCGTTTAATCATTTCTATGAGGAAAAGGATAATATTTTTTTTCATTACAGTTTTGGTGCTATCGATTTCATGCAATCGGGAAACAAATAAAGGGTCTTTGTTTAGCCTCATGAAAGACACAGGGATAAACTTCCGAAATGATGTTGAGGATGGCAGCAAAGACAATAGTTTTCTCTTTCGTAATTTTTATAATGGCGGAGGCGTAGCTATTGGTGATATTAATAATGATGGACTTGCCGATATTTTTTTTACGTCTAATGCGGGTAATAATAAGCTCTATCTTAATAAAGGAAAATTTCAATTTGAAGATATCTCTGAAAAAGCAGGTATCATTAAAGATGATAAATGGAACACGGGTGTCGTGTTCGCAGATGTAAACAGCGATGGTTGGTTAGATATTTATGTTTGTTCTTCTGGTAATATGAGTACAGGCAATAGAAAGAATAAACTCTATATCAACAATAAGAATGGAACATTTACAGAATCTGCTGACGCTTTCGGACTTGGCATCTCCGGATATTGTACACAGGTTTCTTTTTTTGATTATGATCTTGATGGCGATCTTGATTGTTTTATGATCAATAACAGCCCTATTCCTGTCAATCAGCTCAACTATTCTAATAAAAGGGACCTGCCGGAAAAGGAATGGAATGTTGCAGAATTTTTAAAAGGTGGGGGCGATCATCTTTTTCGCAATGACGATGGACATTTTACAGAGGTATCAAAGCAGGCAGGTATCCATGGTTCTTTGATCAGTTTTGGCCTTGGTGTATCTGTAGCTGATATAAATGATGATGGCTATCCCGATGTATTTGTTTCCAATGATTCTTATGAAAGGGATTATCTATACATTAATCAAAAGGATGGAACATTTAAAGATGAATTGGAACAATGGATGCAGCATGTAAGTTTTTCTTCAATGGGTGCTGACATTGCAGATATAAATAATGATGGCTATCCCGATCTCTTCACAACAGATATGTTTCCCATGGGTGACCATCGTCTTAAAACGATGGGAGCTTTTGATAATATCGATCTTTTCAATGCAAAATTGGAAGCGGGTTTTTATTATCAGTATCCTGTAAACTGTCTCCAATTAAATAATAAAAATGGGAAGTTCAAGGATATTGCCAGGTACAGCGGTGTAGCAGCTACCGACTGGAGTTGGGGTGCACTTTTTTTTGATATGGATAACGACGGATGGAATGATATCTATGTATGCAACGGCGTCAACCGCGACGTCACTAATTTAGACTTCATGAATCTTTTTGCAGATGAGGTGTATCATAAGATGGTATTGAGCGGAAAGAAAAAGGAACTGGATCAGTTGCTAAAACAAATACCAAGAACGCCGCTGCCAAATAAAACTTTCCGGAATGATAAGGATCTGAAGTTTACAGATATTGGTGAATCATGGGGACTTGGACAAGCCACATTTTCAAATGGCGCAGCTTATGGCGATCTGGATAATGACGGTGATCTCGACCTGGTGATCAGTAATGAGAATGACCTGTCATTTGTTTATAAAAATAATTCGAGAGAGATCGGCAAGAATAATTTTATTGGGTTAACATTAAAAGGGGAGGGTAAAAACACTTTTGCAATTGGAAGTAAAATTAAAATTTTTGCTGGTGGACAAGTACTAACAAGAGAATTAGTCCCGAGCCGTGGATTTCAATCTTCAATGGATTATAAAATAATTGTTGGCTTGGGAGAAACAGCAAAAGTTGATTCAATGATAATCAGTTGGCCCGATAGGTTAATTTCAAAACATGTATCGCCTGCAATAAATAAAATTCATGTTATTAATGAAACCGAAGAAAAAAAAGAAACGCTTATTGAAATAAAAACCTCAACGCCTGTATTTTTTACACAGTTACCGGGCAATTTTGAAAAGCACACAGAAGATGACGTAGTTGATTTTTATAAGGAACGTAATATTCCAAGATTACTTTCAAAAGAAGGACCGAAGGCTGCAGTGGCAGATGTAAATGCCGATGGAATGGATGATGTTTTTATTGGAGGCACACCCGGACATCCCGGCCAGTTATACTTGCAAACGAGTGAAGGAGTATTTGAAAAAAAAGAAGAAAAAAATTTTCAGCAGTTTAGTGATTTTGAAGATGCCGCTGTTCTTTTTCTTGATTATGATAAAGACAATGATGTCGATCTTTTAATATGCCCTGGCGGTAATAATATAAGACCACCGAGCCGCGAATTACAATTACGTTTATTTGAGAACGATGGCAAAGGGAATTTTTCTATAAACACATCTGCTTTCTCCAATACAGATGTGAATGTATCGGTTGCAATTGCGAATGATTTTAATAATGATGGTTATCCCGATCTTTTTATTGGCGGAAGAAGTACACCGGAATTATATGGTGTTGATCCGGCCAGTTATATTTTCGAGAACGATCAGAAAGGACATTTCATTGAGGTCGCTGCAAAAAATGATCCTGTTATTTCAAAGATCGGAATGGTTTGCGGGGCTGTGTGGGCAGATGTATATGGTAATAGTCAAAAGGAACTTGTGATAGCAGGAGAATGGATGACACCGCGGGTATTTTCGTTTAATAAAGATCATTTTGAAGAAGTAAAAACAAATCTTAATGATCTCTTTGGTTGGTGGCAAACTGTATCTGCAGCTGACGTCAATGGTGATGGGAAGCAGGATCTGCTATTGGGAAATATCGGAGAAAATTTTTACCTGCATCCCGATAAAAAAAATCCTGCAAAGCTTTGGATAAATGATTATGATCAGAATGGTAGTATTGAAAAGATAATGACACAATCGATCGATGGAAAGGATATGCCTGTATTCCTGAAAAAAGAGATGGAGGAACAATTGCCATCTATTAAAAAGGGCAATTTAAAAAATGAAGTATATGCAGATAAACCCATACAGAAACTATTTCCCACAGAATTAATGGATAAGGCGATCGTAAAGCAATTTAATTACAGTCAGTCTTGCGTAGCTATTAACAACGGGAATGGAAATTTTACAATACAACCCTTGCCGCCAATGTCACAGCTTTCCTGCATCAATGTATTTTATTCATTGGATTTGAACAATGATAAATTACCCGATCTTGTTACGGGTGGAAATCAGTTTGGGTTTCTGCCACAATTCGAAAGATTGGATGCCAGCTTTGGAGATGTACTTATAAATAACGGCAATGGAAAATTTATATGGGAGGATGATGCAAAGACTGGTATTGATCTTCGGGGGGAAATGCGTGATATTGTTGAGATAAAAGGAAGAAATAAAAAATTCCTCCTTTTTCTACGGAATAATGAGTATCCCGTTTTGTTTGAAATAAAAAAGTGACGAATTATATATTAAGGGAAGAGAAAATATTTTAGTGAAAAGATCATACGTTCTGATATTTCTATTTGTTCTGATTGGCTTTTCATGCACGAATAAGCCTTCAGAAAAATTATTTACTCAAATGGATAAAACGGGTATTGATTTTACCAATACCGTTACGGATACCAAAGAGCTAAACATTATTAATTATAGGAATTTTTATAACGGTGGCGGAGTGGCAATAGGAGATATAAATAATGACGGGCTTGCTGATGTTTTTTTTACTGCCAACCAGGCAAGTAATAAATTATTTTTAAACAAAGGAGATTGGAAGTTTGATGATATTTCAAAGAAAGCTGGGTTCAAAGAAAAAAAACAATGGTGTACAGGTGTTGTAATGGCAGATATAAACGCCGACGGCTGGCTTGATATTTTTATTTGCAACGCCGGCAATATGAATGATTCATCATTACGCAGAAATCAGCTATTCATCAACAATCATGATCTTACATTCACCGATTCTGCTGCAGCATTCGGACTTGATGATATTGGCTACACAACACAGGTTTCTTTTTTTGATTATGATCTTGATGGAGATCTTGATTGCTTCATGATCAACAACAGCCCTATTTCTCCTGTTGTTTTGGATTATGAAAATAAAAGAAATATTCCCGATAAGGATTGGAACATCGCCTCTAATATGAAAGGGGGTGGTGATCATTTATACAGGAATGATAATGGAAAATTCATTGATGTTTCCAGTCAAACCGGTATACACGGGAGCACAATGAGCTTTGGTTTAGGGGTAACCGTGGGAGATATAAATAATGACGGATATCCTGATGTATATGTTTCAAATGATTTTTATGAACAGGATTATTTATACATCAATCAAAAAGACGGAACCTTTAAAGATGAAATGGAACAATGCATGCAGCATACAAGCCTGGCATCAATGGGGTCTGATGTTGGAGATATAAATAACGATGGATATCCCGATATTTTTACAACCGATATGTTACCGGGAGATGACTATAGGTTAAAAACAACTTTTGCCTTTGAAGATATTAATGTATACAGGTTGAAGGAACAGAATGGGATCTATCACCAGTTTTTTCAAAATACATTGCAGCTTAATAATAAGAATGGAAAGTTCACGGATATAGCAAACTATGCAGGCGTAGCTGCAACGGACTGGAGCTGGGGCGGTTTAATGTTTGATGCTGATAACGACGGCAACAATGATCTTTTTGTTTGTAACGGCATATATCATGATCTGATCAACCAGGACTTTCTTGATTTTACAGCTAGTGAGATCATGAACAAGATGGTCGCAACTGGAAAAAAGGAAGATATGAATGTGTTGATCGACAAAATGCCTTCTATACATGTGCCAAACAAAATGTACAGGAATAATGGAGACCTCCGGTTTGTCGACATTGGAGATAAATGGGGATTTTCAGTGCCTTCTTTTTCAAATGGCGCTGCGTATGGCGATCTTGATAATGATGGCGATCTTGATCTGGTAGTGAATAATGTAAATCAGCCGGCTTTTATTTATAAAAATAATTCCCGGGAAGAAAATAAGAATAACTATATCGCGGTATCATTAACAGGAAAGGAAAAAAATATTTTTGCAATTGGTTCTACCGTGAAAGTTTATGCAGGCAAAGAGATTTTTACAAGAGAAGTAATTCCAAGTCGCGGTTTTCAATCTTCCATGGATTATAAAGTTATTATCGGGTTAGGCGATAAGACAAAGGTTGATTCAATGATAATTCAATGGCCTGATCGCACTTATTCGGTTTATGTTGATCCTTTAATAAACACAATGTATAAATTAGATGAAGCATCTCAAAAAAAATATTTTTACAGCATAACTGCAACAACTGATACAATTAAATTTTTTACAGCAGCATCCGCTGATTTCGATAAACATATAGAAGATGATTATATAGATTTTTATTACGAGAGAAATATTCCAAAGATGTTATCCCGTGAAGGTCCTAAGTCCGCAGTTGCAGATGTTGACAATGATGGATTAGAAGATGTCTTTATAGGCGGTACAGTTGGTCACCCGGGGCAATTGTATTTGCAAAAAAGCGAAGGAGTATTTATAAAAAAAGATGAAAAAACTTTTCAGCAATTCTCAGATTTTGAAGATGGAGCTGTTTTATTTTTTGATGCAGATAATGATAAGGATGCGGATCTTTTAGTTTGCCCGAGTGGAAATACCGCTCCCGGTGATGGCAGGCATTTGCAATTGCGCTTATTTATAAATGATGGGAAAGGAAATTTTACAATTGATACAAAAGCTTTTCCTTTCAATGCGGTTAATAATTCTGTAGCTATCGCAAATGATTTTGACAATGATGGCGACATTGATCTGTTTGTTGGAGGCCGTGATGTGCCACAGCAATACGGCTTATCGCCCGCTAGCTATTTATTCGTGAACGATGGCAAAGCCCATTTTACAGATATAGCTAAAATAAAAAGCCAGGACATTGCTAATATCGGAATGGTGACGGGAGCAGCATGGGCTGATATAATGGGAGATAAAAAAAAAGAATTAATAATTGTGGGTGAGTGGATGGCTCCAAGGGTTTTTACTTTTGAAAAGGATCATTTTGCAGAAGTGAAAACAAATTTAAGTGAGATGTATGGATGGTGGCAAACGGTAACCGTTGCAGATATTAATAACGATGGCAGGCAGGACCTGCTCTTGGGAAATACAGGCGATAATGGTTATCTAAGACCCAACGCCGATCATCCTGTAAAATTATTTTTAAATGACTTTGATAACAATGGAACAGTTGATAATATACTTACTTATACGGTTGATGGAAAAGACAAGCCTGTTTTTCTGAAACATGATTTGGAAAGTGCGATCCCTTCTCTTAAAAAAAATAATTTACATCATGCAGAGTATGCTACGAAGACGATACAGGATCTTTTCCCCGAAGCAACATTAAATAAATCCATCATAAAAAAATTTAATTATTCTTATTCATGCGTCGCCATCAATAATGGTAATGGAAATTTTTCTGTTCAAAAATTTCCACCGGGCATACAGCTTTCATCTGTTAATGTCATTCGCTGTATAGATGTAAATGGTGATGGTATTGAAGATGTGGTGACTGGCGGTAATCTTTTTGATTTTCAACCTCAGCTTGAGAGATATGATGCATCATTTGGAGATATTTTAATAAATGATGGCAAAGGTAATTTAAGACAAGTCGAAAATTCAAGAACAGGACTTGATCTAAGAGGACAGTTAAGGGATATTGCGATCATTAAGAACAAAAGCAAAAAATATTTTTTGTTTTTGCAAAATGATCAGTACCCGCTATTATATAAAATGAATGAGGGAATAAAAAAGGAATGAGAAAACGGACAAACATATTTTATTTGAATAAAACCGTATTGGTGCTTATTGTATCATTTTCTCTGTTAATGAGTGATTGTAATGATCAAAAGAAAAGTACTCCGGCATTATTCGAAGTGTTGGATGCTAAAAAAACCGGGCTTAGTTTTGAAAACAAGCTTACGATCACCAGCAATTTCAACATGTTTAACTACATGTATTTTTATAACGGCGCTGGTGTAGGCGCCGGTGATTTTAATAATGATGGTTTGACCGATCTTTTTTTTGCGTCTAACCAGGGCAGGAATACGTTGTATCTAAACAAAGGAAAATTATCTTTTAGTGATGTAACAGCAGAAGCGCAAATTCCCGATGATAAAGGATGGTCAACAGGAGTATCTGTTGTTGATATTAATAATGACGGGCTATTGGATATATATATATGCAGAGTTGGGAAGTATGAAGTCCTCAATAGTCACAACCAGTTTCTTATTTGTAAGGGAATAAACAAAAATGGTGTGCCATTTTATGAAGACGAAGCTAAAAAATATCGTCTTGATTTTTCCGGCTTCAGTTCGCAAGCTCTTTTTTTAGATTATGATCTTGATGGAGATCTTGATATGTTTTTACTGAATCATTCTGTACATCAAAATGGAATGTTTGCGCCACGGGGAAATTTCATTGGAACCTACGATCCACTTTCAGGCGATCGAATTTTCAGAAATGATGACACCATTTTTACAGATGTTACAAAACAAACCGGGATTAATAGTTCTGCAATCAGTTATGGTCTTGGCATTGCTTGTTCAGATATAAATCTTGATGGGTGGCCAGATCTTTATTGCGGGAATGATTTTCATGAAAATGATTATTTATATATCAATCAGAAAAATGGAACATTTTCTGAAGAAACGAATGAACGGTTAATGCACACGTCTAAATTTTCTATGGGTGTTGATATAGCCGATGCTAATAATGATGGCTACCCGGAAATTATTTCTATGGATATGCTGCCATCAGATCCATATATTTTAAAAAGATCATTAGGAGATGATGAGTATGATATCTTTTACCAAAAGATAGATGCCGGGTATAACTATCAATATTCAAGAAATAATTTGCAGTATAACAGGAGAAATGGAATGTTTAGTGAGATAGGTCTTTATTCAGGAGTTTATGCTACCGACTGGAGCTGGGCGCCTCTTTTTATGGACTTTGATAATGACGGAACAAAAGATCTTTTTATATCGAATGGTATTCCAAAGCGATTGAATGATATGGATTATATAAACTTTATTTCAAACGAAGAGATCCAGGATAAACTGAGAAGAAATGAGATCAACGATAGAAATATGGCATTGGTAAAAAAATTGCCCGAGATCAAAATCCCCAATAAATTTTTCAGCAATAACGGTGATATGAAGTTTACTGATATGGGTGCAGACATTTCTGACAACAGATCGACTTATTCAAACGGCGCAGTATATGCAGATCTTGATAATGATGGCGACCTCGACATTGTTGTGAATAATATTGATGACCCTGCCTTAATATATGAAAACAAAAGCAATGATAAAAGGGAACGGACTTATGCATCTATAAAATTAAAAGGCCCGGAAAAAAATATAAATGGTGTTGGCGCTAAGATCGTTCAGTTCGAAAATGGTTCGATCCATGTATATGAAAGTTATCCGGTAAGGGGATTTCTTTCCAGCATGCAGACGCCGATGCATATTGGTTTGTATAAAATAAAAACAGATTCTGCCTTCCTGGTGTGGCCCGATAATACATACCAGGCAATACAATTAGATACGAATTCAAATCGAACGATAATTTATTCTAAAGGATTGCCAACGTTTAATTATTCAAAAATTACATCGTATAAGGAAAATGAAGCGGTATCGATGACTGATATTACAGAGAATACAGGATTGCAATATCGTCATGTTGAAAACACATTTGTAGAATTTAACCGTGAGCCACTGCTCCCGCATATGATCTCATCGGAGGGACCAGCATTGGCAGTAGGAGATATGAATAATGATGGAAAAGAAGATGTTTTTATTGGTGCTTCAAAAGGATTTCACAATGCGATTTTCTTACAGGAGAGCAATGGAAAATTCCGGCAAACAGTAAATGAAGATCTGCTTGCTGACAGTATGTACGAAGACGTTTCTGCCGTTTTGGTTGACGTTAACAATGATAAATATGCAGACCTTGTTATTGCAAGCGGTGGTAATGAATATTATGGAACAGATAAACATTTGTTGCCAAGAGTATATTTAAATGATGGTAAGGCCCACTTTAAAAGAAAGGATGATGCTTTTGCCGGTATTTATATGACAGCCTCTTGCGTTGAAGCAAATGATTTTAATAGAGATGGCTTTATTGATCTTTTTATTGGAGGAAGAGCAATGCCGTGGGCTTATGGTCAAATACCACCTTCTTATTTATTGCAAAATGATGGCACCGGGAAATTCACAGATGTCACCAATAAATATGCAAAGGATCTAAAAGAAATTGGAATGGTAACCAATGCCAGCTGGGTTGATATTGATAAAGACGGAGATAATGATCTGCTTGTTTGTTGTGAGTGGGGCGGTATTTATGCTTTTATAAATAATAATGGAAGTTTTACAAAAAAGAGTTTGACTGATAAAAAAGGTTGGTGGAATTTTATTTTACCATTTGATGCGGATGGAGATGGTGATATGGATCTGTTAGCCGGTAATCTTGGTCTTAATAGCCGGTTGAAAGCGAGTGACCAACAACCAATAAGGATGTACTACAACGATTTTGATGATAATGAAAAAAAGGAACAGATCATTACCTATTTCGTAAATAATAAAGAGATACCATTTGCCACTAAAGAAGAAATAATAAAACAAATGCCTCCTCTCAAAAAGAAATTTTTATATGCGGAGGATTATGCCAGGTCCACTCCTGAAAAAATGTTCTCGGAAAATAAATTACAAGGGGCCGATAAATTTGAAGCGAATTATTTTTCAAATGCAATTCTCATTAATGATGGTCACATGAATTTTACTGTTACGGCTTTGCCGTGGGAAGCACAACTATCTTCATACAGGGATGCAGTGATAGTGAATGCAAATGATGATAAATATCCTGATATTTTCTTAGCAGGGAATTATTATGATAATAATATACAAATGGGAAGATATGATGCCGATTTTGGAACACTGCTGATCAATTCCGGTAATAACTTATTTACCTGTGAAAAAATAAATAACTGCATTATTAAAGGGCAGGTTCGTCATGTAAAGGAAATTACCATCGGTAAAGAAAAAGCCCTGATACTTGCTAAAAACAACGACAGCTTGAAGGTTATTAAATTTAAACTACCGGGTAATAAATTTTAGTGATCCATTTAGTGCTATCAGGTTCCTTTGACCTGTCTGTTATCAACGATTGAAATGGGATCGCTATGTTGCTGCGCTGATAATCTATAATATATTGTTCGATCTGTTTTATTGCTTCGTTAATAGTTTTTTGATCACCTTTTACTTCCGCAACAAGTATATTCCCGTTTTTTACCATTTGTTTCAGCGAAATATTTTCCTTTCCCGGGAGATTTTTATTTACAGGTACACCAACACGTACATAATAATTTATGCTGTCTTTGCTTTCGATATTTAACATTGGAGAAAATTCTTCTTTGCCATCAGTAGTTTTAATGTAGTCCCTTATAATATTTACAAGTGAATAAATATCTTCCGTTGTTGGATAATGCGAAAACACTTTACTGGTTGACAACAAAAACTGCATTTGCACTTTTTCATTTTTTATATCATAGCCATATAGATCATGTATGTTTTTCGTATGATCTTTTAATGCAGAAAGCAGGTCATCGAAACTACTTTTTAATTTTTTTGCACTGAAGTAATTTTGGATCCTGTTTATCGGATCACTTCCGCTGGTTAATTCCGATCCTATTTCAATAACTGTACTATCTTTTTCAAATGAAATAATCTTGAGCAAACTTTTATAAGCGTTTTGGTTTTTGCTAAGAGTTAATTCCAACGAATGATACAGGACTTCTTTAATACTGTAATCATATTCTGAATAAGAAAATATTTTTTTTGAATCCTGAGTGGTTGAAATTTTTCCCGGCCACCACTTACCCCAATTACTATCTGCAAGCAAAAAGCGAAAAAGACCTTCACCATTAACCTCGTATTTTATGGCGCTTGATATTTTTAGCTTTTGAGGTATAAAAATATAAATGCTTGCAATTAACAAGGTCAGTAAGATCCCGATCGCGACTATAATTCTTTTCATATTCCTGATCCCGTTTTTAACTTAGTTTCATATTCATTAAAATGCCCCGCAAAAATAAGGGTGAAATAAAATTATCTTCTCCTTTGTTTTGTAAGATTCCCGCTGCAGACAAACTCTAAACGATTGCATGCAAATCAATGATAAAAGACTAAATTAGTTGCTATTTCATTCTTATTTTCATCATGTCTTTTCCAAAACGGATTGCTTATGTCGTTCAAACCACGGTTAAGTTTCTGGCAGATATGGAATATGAGTTTTGGATTTCTTGGGATCCAATATTCATTCGGCTTGCAGCAATCCGCAGTAAATCCTATTTATTCTTTTCTTGGTGCTAATCCTGATGACCTTCCTTTTTTAAATCTTGCAGGCCCGATGACCGGTTTGATCATTCAACCGATCATTGGCGCAATGAGTGATAAAACATGGAGTACCCGTTGGGGAAGACGCAAACCTTATTTTCTTATTGGTGCAGTAATGTGCAGTCTTGCTTTATTCTTTTTTCCTTTTAGCAGAACATTATGGATGGCGGCCGGCTTATTATGGATCTTAGATGCCGGTAATAACACGGCTATGGAACCCTATCGTGCATTTGTTGCTGACAAACTTCCGAAAGAGCAATATCCAACTGGGTTTATGATGCAAAGTTTTTTTACCGGTCTTGGTATCACACTTGCTAATATCTGTCTCTATTTTTTTGAAAAGAAAAACCTGATCCCCGGTAAATCAAATGCCGGGATTCCTTACTGGGTTTATATTTCTTTTTTTATCGGCTCAGTTTGTTCTATCACAACCGTGTTATGGTCTGTTACAAAAACACCCGAGATACCACCAAGCGACATAGAGTATGAAGAAATAAAAAGGAAGAATGAAGGAATGCCTCATCCGATTATCCAGTTTTTTCTCTCCATACTTACTACGATCATTGCTTATGCAGCAATTATTATATTATTTATCCCTTCTCTTTTTGTGCCTGGCTTGCTTAAAAAAATAATCTATTCAATTGAAAAAAATCATACGGCGAGGATACTCTTTGCGCAGAATATCGAGATCATAGAAGCAATAGCAGAAATGCCAAAGGTATTATGGCAACTGGCGGCAGTTTATTTATTCCAATGGTATGCGATGTTTTGTTACTGGCAGTTTGTTTCACATAGTGTGGCACAAACCATATGGCATACTACATCAAAAGAAAATCCTGTATTATATGGCGAAGCTTCAGGTTGGGCAAGTTTACTCAACGCTTCTTACAACGTTGTTACATTTTTATCTGCATTTTTATTGGCTTGGTATGCAAGAAAGGTGGGGCCTAAATGGGTACACGCATTCAGTGTGTCACTAGCCGGAATTGGTTTGTTGCTCTTACCGCATTTTGACAATAAGTACATGATGGTTATTTCAATGATAGGTTTGGGGATTGGCTGGGCCAGTATGATGGGAGTTCCTTATTTACTTGTTGTAGATAAAATTCCCAAAGAAAGATATGGTGTTTATATGGGTATTATCAATATGATGATCGTGTTGCCTATGTTATTGCAAACGTTGACCTTTGGCTATGTATATAAAAATGTTATTGGAAATAAACCAGCAAATGCAATTTTATTTGCCGGTGCTTTTTTGATCATAGCTGCTTTATTAACTCTTTTAATCAAATCAGGAAAACCGTCCGCTAACATGGAGATACAATTATCAGGCGGACATTAGTAATAATTTTTGAGCTATAAAACAAAAGCAAATGAACAGAAATTTAGTTATCTGGTCGATCACTGTTGCACTCGGCGGTTTTTTGTTTGGAATGGATGTGGCAGTTATATCCGGAGCGGAACAAGTGATACAAAAACTTTGGGGTTTAAGTAAACTGATGCATGGCACTGCGATCGCCATGGCATTATATGGAACAATCGTTGGTGCTGTCATCGGTAGTTTTCCTGCAAATAAATTTGGACGAAAAAAGACATTGCTGTGGATCGGAATTATTTTTCTTATTTCATCAATAGGAGCGGCGATCGCACAAGACGTGAATACGTTCATGGTCTTCCGGTTCCTTGGAGGATTTGCTATTGGTGCTTCTTCAGTCGTTGCTCCAATTTATATTTCTGAAATAGCTCCTCCCAAATATCGTGGTCGATTAGCTGTTTCTTTCCAACTGAATATTGTTGCAGGGATCTTGTTTGCTTACTTGTCCAACTATTTGTTACAAGGTGTAGGTGGAGAAAATGACTGGCGTTATATGCTTGGAGTGGTAGCTATTCCCTCATTGCTATTTTCAATTTTTATGTTGTTTACTCCGGAAAGCCCCCGGTGGCTGATCCTGTACAGAAATAATGAAAGGGAAGCAAGAAGAATTTTTGCATTAAGTGGCGCACCGGCTGATGAATTAATTCAGGAAATAAAAAATTCTGTACAGCAACAAAAAAGGGAATCGCTTTTCTCAGGGAAATTTAACCGGTATATACTGCTTGCTTTTCTTATCGCTTTTTTTAACCAGCTTTCCGGTATTAATGCCATTATATATTTTGCACCAAGAGTATTTAAAATGGCAGGATTAGAAAAGAGCAGTGCATTTCTTTCCAGCGTGGGTATTGGTGTTGTCAATTTTATTTTCACGTTGTTAGGCTGGTATCTTATAGATCGTCTTGGGCGAAGAACACTAATGTATATTGGTTCTATCGGGTATATTGTTTCTTTATCATTGATCGCTTTTTCTTTTTCAGGTGATACGCATTCTGGTATAACATGGTTTGTATTTCTTTTTATAGCTGCACATGCTGTTGGACAAGGCGCTGTCATCTGGGTATTTATCTCTGAAGTTTTTCCAAACTCAGTGCGGGCAGCAGGTATGTCTTTAGGAAGTCTGACGCATTGGTTTTTTGCAGCGCTTATTTCGCAAACATTTACTTTTTTTGCGGAATCGCCATCAATAGGGCCTATGAGAATATTTATATTCTTTGCAGTGATGATGGTATTTCAATTATTATTTGTGTGGAAACTAATGCCGGAAACGAAAGGGATAGCTTTGGAAGATATGAATGCAAGGATCGGTCATTAAAAAACTTCTAATGGAGAAAATTCTTTGTGTTGGCGAATCATTGATCGATATGATCTGTACTGATAAAGGAAAACATTTATCAGAAGGAGAGAATTTTTTAAAAAAACCAGGTGGCGCACCAACAAATGTTGCTGCAGCGATTGCTGCACTGGGTGGTGATGTAGAATTAGCAGCCAAGATCGGTAAAGACCCATTTGGACAACACCTTATTGATGTTATGGATTCATTTGGCGTAAGCACAAAATGGATGTTACAGGATGAAAATTACTTTACCACATTTGCTTTTGTCTCCTTGATGGAAGATGGAGAAAGAGATTTTTATTTTAATCGCGGCGCTGACGGGCAATTGAGCCGTGATGAAGTAGATGCTATCAACCTTGAAAAATTTTCGATAGTTCATTTTGGTTCTGCTACTGCTTTTTTACCGGGACCATTGCAGATCGCTTATCAAAGCCTTCTTCAAAAATCATTGCTGCAGGAAATTTTTATCAGCTTCGATCCAAACTACAGAAGCTTATTGTTTCAAAACGATCAAAGATCTTTCATTGATCAGAGCTGGAATTTTTTAGATTGTTGTCACTTTTTTAAAGCAAGTGATGAAGAAGCGATGATGCTGACCGGACGTTCAACCTTAACGGATGCAGTGAATGATCTTCTATTAAGAACGACGTCCGTTTTTGCTATCACATTAGGAAAAGAAGGAACCTTACTCGGCTTTGATGGAGAAACGAAGATCATTCCCAGCATAG
>VBAS01000228.1:18626-20127 GCA_005882975.1 Bacteroidota bacterium
GATGCATTTGTAGGAGCAGTGCTATTCCAACTGGCAGACAGACCAGTAAAAGAGATCAGATCATTGGCAATGCCAGTATGGGAGCAAATAATTTCAAATGCTAATAAGGCAGGCGCAAGAACCTGCGAGTACCTCGGCGCAATGGAGGCATTCAAACATTTAAGCGGCGATATATTTATATAAAATTAAATAGAGGCAGTGACGAAAGAAGCATTTGAACAACCCTATAAAGAAAGATTTCAATCATCTCTTGGTGAGATCAGTAATCTCTACAATTCAATTTACTCTTTTCATCCGCATGGCAGGGAAAGCTTTGGACAATTACTTGAACATGTTGAAAAAGCTTTTGGCGAAAGATCTGAAATTTTAAAACAGAGAGACCTGGAAAAACTTAAGACAGAACCAATACATTGGTTTCTCAGTAATGAAATATGCGGAATGAGTTTGTATGTGGATCGTTTTTGTGGTTCAATTAATGCATTAAAAAATAAGCTTGAGTATTTTGAAAAACTAGGTGTCAATTTATTGCACCTGATGCCGTTATTTGAAAGTCCTGAAGAAGCAAGCGATGGTGGCTATGCGGTTTCTGATTTTAAAAAAGTAGATAAACGATTTGGAACACTTGATGATCTGAAAAACCTTGAAGACGAAATGCGCAAGCAGGATATGTATCTTATGCTTGATATTGTGCTCAATCATACTTCTGACCAGCATGAATGGGCAATGAAAGCAAAAGAAGGTAACAAACAATACCAGGATTATTTTTATTTTTTTAATGACAGAACAGAGCCTGATGAATATGACAGATCGATGCCGGATATTTTTCCAGAAGCAGCCCCGGGAAATTTTACGTATATCAAAGAATGCGACAAATGGGTGATGACCGTATTTCATAATTACCAGTGGGATCTCAATTATACCAACCCGCAGGTCTTTATTGAAATGATCGATACTATTCTCTTTTATGCAAATCTTGGCGTTGATATTCTTCGCATCGATGCCCCGGCATTTATCTGGAAAGAAAAAGGAACACGGTGCCAGAACCTCCCGCAGGCACATACTTTATTGCAATTAATAAAACAATGTATCTGGATCGCGGCTCCGGGAATGGCAATATTGGGCGAAGTGATTGTTGCTCCCAACGAGATCATGAAATATTTTGGAGAAGGAGATAAAGAAGCAAAAGAATGCGACTTTGCTTATAATGCTACGCAAATGGCATTGCAATGGGATGCATTAGCTACGGGTGATACAAGAGTGATGATGGCTGCACAACAAGAGCTACTGAAGAAACCTTATGGCACTTCTTGGATCACATACAGCCGGTGTCATGATGATATTGGTTTGGGTTATGATGATCATATGATCGATGCAGCTGGCTACAATCCTTTTGAGCATAGAAAATTTTTAAAAGATCATTATTCAGGAAATCATTATTCATCAGTGGCGAAAGGTGCATTGTTCTCAGTAAATGAAAAAACAGGAGATGCCCGTATCAGTG
>VBAS01000228.1:20227-21997 GCA_005882975.1 Bacteroidota bacterium
TGGCGGTATACCGATGATCTTTTACGGCGACGAATCCGGCCAACTAAATGATCACTCCTATTTAAATGACACGGGAACAAGTTATGATAACCGGTGGATGCATCGTCCAGTAATTGATTGGAACAAAAATGAAAATATTAATAAGGAAGGAACTATTGAACATACCATTTTTACTTCCACAAAAAAATTAATTTCACTGAGAAAAAAACTTCCTGTCATTGCAGACAAAAAAAATCTTACATGGTTACGACCGCATAATATTCATGTAGCTGGTTTTCTCCGTGCATGGGAAGATGAAAGAGTTTATGGTCTTTTTAATTTTAGTAGTCGGAAACAATCATTGACATGGTATGCATTTAAAGAAAATGGTATGCGACCATCAAGGTTGTATGATCATTGGAATGGAAAATATTTTGATGTGGGAAAAGATAACGAATACTTAATACTGCCACCATATTCGTTTTTTATCCTGGAGCCGAAGTAGGCAAAGAGGATAAAAGAGAAAAGGAGAATAATCGAACGGCCCTCCTTTATCTCTTTTTCTCCATAATCTCTTAGCAAAAAATTATTCAGGCTTTCCATATTTCGCAATCAACGCAAGCAATACACCATTGGTCCAGCCAAATCCATCTTGTCCCGGATATTCACCACCGCCAGCTTCAAGATGAGTATCGACAACATTATACTTTTCCATCAACTTGCCAGTACGATTATATACATCGATATTCAGTTTCATCCATCTCATTGAAATATCTTTCGCTAATTCCTTTTGCCCGCAACGATCAAGCCCCCAGATGGTCATCCATTGCAAAGGCGCCCAGCCATTTGGTGAATCCCATTGTTGATTTGTATTTTTTTCTGTTGTGGTTACACCGCCGGGCTGTAACAGTTTTGATTTAATTGCTTCAGCAGCTTTCTTGGCTTGCAGGCTCAGGTAATCAGGCTTACTTTCAAAAAAACAAAAGGGATACATGCCTGCTGGCGTGACCTCGTTTAATATTTTCTGTGTCTTAAAATTGTAATCGCAGTAATAATTCAGTTTTGAATTCCAGCAATATTTATCAATAGCAACTCTTCTTCTCTCCGCTTTTCTCCTGTATTCATTGGCTAAGCTATCCTTGCCACCTGTCTGATACCCTTTTGCAATTGTGTATTCTAGATTCAGCAACAAAGCATTCAGATCAACGGCAATATAATTTGTTGTTTGAATAGAAGTGATATTTTTCCCATCTGCAAACCAGCGATTACTGAAATCAATCCCGCTTTCAGCTCCGGCTCGTAAATGTTTATACATTTCAATTATATTCCTTCCTGATTTTTTTGCGACTTCAAAATCTTCACGCCAGCTTTCCTGTCTTGGTACATTGCTATCATCCCAATAACGATTTAAAATTGTTCCATCTTTCAATTTCACAACACGACGAAAAGCCTGCCCTGCTTTTAATGTCGAAGCTCCATCCATCCAAAACTTATATTCTTTTTGTAATGCTGAAAGAAAAGTTACATATACATTATCTCCTTTTATGGTAGCGAGCAACTGAACCATTGCAGCAAAAAAGGGCGGCTGTGAACGACCAATATAATAACTCCTGTTTCCATTTGGAATATGTCCGTATGTATCGATGAGGTAAGCAAAATTTTTGATCATGTTCTCGATCATTTCCGTTTCACCGCTTTCTTTTAATCCAAGCATGGTGAAATAGGAATCCCAATAATAAATTTCACGGAAGCGACCGCCGGGAACAATATATGGATATGGTAATGGCAATA
>VBAS01000458.1:0-3725 GCA_005882975.1 Bacteroidota bacterium
CCTTCGTGTTATTTTTTCTTTTAGCTGCCGGAAAAATGTAGCTCTTTCTTTTTCGCTTGCAGAGCTGATCATGGTTGATTTTCTCATTAAGTTTTGCATGTAGCTATACATATTATCATTAAAAGCTACATTTTTTGTCATCATATAATTAAAAATGTTGTGGGTGACCAGGGATGTTTTTTCACCATCTATCATTACCATAATACTGTTATCGCCTATTATCACTTCATTAAAATACATTTGGAATGGAACGCCCTGTGTGGGTATTTTTTCACCATGGCTGAACTTAAAGCCTGCAGCGGCCTGCCTTTCCATGTGGTCAATAAGGTTTTCAAATGCTTCATAAATTCTGAATGCATCTTCTTCGGATTCAAATATCGAACTGTCTTTATAATATTCTATTTGGCGAAGTAAAATATTTATTGTTTCGATATTCCACACTTCATAGCTTGGTATCTGATTATAAATAGAAAGTATTTTTTTCCCGATCTCAAATAATTCATCCGGATAGCAATCAAACCGGAACTTTGACTTTTTGAATTCTGGAGCATCGAAAAAAGTCCTCATCCAGAAATAATATTTGAAAGCAGCTATTTCCCTGAAATGAAAAAAATAAAATATGGGAAGATCTTTGCATAGGAAGTATATCTCTTTTTCTTTACAACTATTATAATAAGCCAGCGAATGCATCATGCCGGTTAAATAATTTTTGAATTGGAATTTATCTTTTTCTGTAAGTTGTCCCTGGAATATGAATCCGCCTGTTTGAATACTCATCAATTGATCCAGCGATATGCGATAATGATTACAGAGTATATTTAATTCATCTAAAGAAATATTTTTTTCGCCTCGAATACGACGATAGGCACTGTCGGTGCTGATGTCAAGGATTTTGGCCACCTCATCCGCTGCAGGGATATTATCTGCTACACGTCTTTTTATTACGTCAAACAATTGTTGTTGCAGGTTGGTCGTAGTCATGAGCGATTATAAGTGACGTTTGCGATCTTCTATTTTTCCTAAAAGAGTATTGAAAAAAATATTGCGATGCTTTTCGCTAGTAGCGCTGATAAGCGTACTGCGCCGGATCAATATTTGTAATTCTTCGTAGGTATCATTGCAAAATTTTTCATCACGGGTGATCATATAGTTCATCACATCATAATTCAGAAAAACAGTTTTTATACTATCTGTTACTGCCAGGATTGTATTGTCACCGAGAGTAACACGGTTATAAAAAAATTTAAAATTATTTCTTTTCATTTGCGGATTTTCTCCTGGTAAAAACTTGCAACCATACTCTGCCTGGTCTTTCAGATGATAAAAAACTTCTTCCACAGCTTCATATACTTTTTTTATATCCTCTGTATTTGTAAAATAACCGGCATCCTTATAATATTCTATTTGGAAAATGATGCTGTTCACACATTCCGTATTCCATATTTCGGTAGAAGGTAAATTGTTGTATGCTTCAACAATATCGGCTCCCAATTTTTTTATTTCGGGAGTAAGACAATCTAATGAAAAACGCCGGTTTTCAAAATCAGGGTGACGAAGAATTGATTTCATCCAAAAAAAATAGCGAAAGGCAAATAATGGTTCAGCTGAAAAATTATGGAAGATGGGTATGTCCTTAGTAAGATAGATAACTTCCTTTCTCATAAAATTACCTACTTGTTTCATTTGCTGGAGAATGCCACCGAGATAAGTCTCGAATGTATAATTCTTATAGTGGATACGTTCGGTTTGAAAAAGCGTAAAGCCGCTTTTTAAGTTGAACAATTGATCCAATGATAAATGAAAATGATCGCAAAGCTCCTTTGCTTCTTCAAGTACAAGGGATGTTTCGCCTCTTATGCGGCGATAGGCGCTATCGTTACTTACATGCAGTATCTCCGATATAGCATCCACCATAGATACCTGGGCAGGTAGCATTTCTTTAATGCGCTGAAATAAAAAATCCTGTGCTGCAGTGGTGGGCATAAGCGGTTGGTGGTTCAGGGCTTAAAATTCTTTTGCAAAAACTGCAACTCCGGTCCGTCTTGTCTGAAATTACCGGATTTCCTGCAAACAAACAATTCCACATGTTGGGTAATTAGTAAAATCTGCCAGTAAAGAATTTGTTAAGGCAAAATTCAGTTATGAATGACTTTACTGCAGGGGTAGCTTGTATTGTCAATCAAATAAGCCACCTAAAAAAATAAAACCATGAGACAGACAATTTTTTCAGCTGTATTGCTCCTGATCGCTCAATTTTCATTTGCCCAGGATGATTCCACAAGCCAAACTAAAAAAAACGTTCCAAGCATTGCTACTGTTCATACTACAGATGGAAGGATGGTTTTACAAAATGGATGACGACAAAATTGTTTTATTGCCAGCGAAAAATAAAAATTTTAGGCTCGCTAGTAATGACAATATCAAATTTAACGTCGATCAGATACGATCAATCTCTCTTCACAAAAAGAACAGCGTTTTAAAAGGGACTCTTTTGGGACTGGGTATAGGCGCCGTAACGGGAATTATTATTGGTTTTGCAAGTGGTGATGATAAAAAAGAACCCTATTATGATTATAACCAGGACCCTTTTGGAGTAGGCAATTTTATTGTTTCAATCAACAATGCATTTGCAATGACGGCTGGTGAAAAAGCATTAGCCGGTGGCATTAGCCTGGGTGTAAGCGGCGCTATCATCGGAACTATTATAGGAGCCGTAGCAAAAAAGAAATTCATTATTGGAGGTAAAAAAGAAGTTTATCGGGATTTGCAGGGTGATCTTATGAAAAGACTGATCGTGCAATAACCTCAAACTTTTAAATAAACCCAACTATTTATTAACTAATAAAACCACAACCATGAAAAAGATTCTTTCAATGATTTTACTCGCAGCTTTATTTGCTACCGCTTGTAATAAGGATAATAATCCCTCTTGCGCAATCAGTACAACCTTCTTATCCGGGTCGTATAAAATAACAGCAGCTACTTACAAGGCCAATGCTTCGTCTTCCGAAGCAAATTATTTGGATATTCTTTTGCCTGATGCTTGCGAAAGAGACGACATATACACATTTCAAACAAATGGAACTTACCAAATAAAAGATGCAGGTACCGTTTGTTCTCCCCCAGGCGATGACAATGGCAATTAGTTAGTATCCGGAAATACTATGATTGTAGATGGCGATTCTAATCAAATTGAAAGTTTTAATTGCACGGATGTGTACAATATGGGTGACAAAATAAAGATCACTCTTACCAAGCAATAGTAATCCTCTTTTTTTTATAAACTAAAACTACTTCATCATGAAAAAACTTTCATACTGGGCAAAAGATCACAAATGGGCATCACGAATCTTTATTATCACAGGCTTCCTTTTATTGAATACAGCCGGAATTGTAACAGGCACTCTGCTTAATGAATTAAATGTGACTGTACCCTTCTTTGTATTTTACCTGATTACTCTTATTTATTTCATTGCCTTTATTTTTTATCCTTCAAAAAGAAGCAAACGAAAATTACAATCTATAATTTTTTACAAAAGACAAAAGACCTGTGATGTTATCCTGGCTGCTTCAGCATTTGCAATGATCATTTGCATCAGTAATGGCAATGGTCCAAAAATAAATTTATTTGAAAGATTATATGCTGCCACTCCTGTATCTACTCTACCCTCAGACAGCGCTGCAAAAAATTATAAATCCATCAATGCCTTTTCCGCATCCATGAA
>VBAS01000458.1:3739-4170 GCA_005882975.1 Bacteroidota bacterium
TTAAGAAAGCGAAAGATATGTCAGATGGCGGCAAGATAGGATTGATTATTCTTTCAGCACTTGTTGCTTTAGGATTACTTGCTCTTATCGCCGCTGCAGCCTGTGACCTTTCATGTAGCGGCTCTGATGCAGCGGCACTGCTTGTAGGAGTAGGAGGTACAACCCTGATAGTGTTTCTTCTTGTTGTAACTATTCGGGCTATTACCGGTAAGAAAAGAAAATTAAAGGAGCAACCCGCATCTGCAAATTAATCAGCCTTAAACCAGATCTAATTCATAAACTAAAAATTTTTTTATCATGAAAAAGCAAGCGTTTCTGTTTTTTTCGTGCATATCAATTTCGATGTTTGTCTTTTCACAAACAAATCAGTCATTAATCATCAGCGGGAAAATAACCAACAAATCATCCAATGAATCAATTCCTGCTTCTGT
>VBAS01000271.1 GCA_005882975.1 Bacteroidota bacterium
TATATTTTTTTGCGTCCCACTTTCCATCTTTATTTGAGAAGATGATAAGTTCCCCTTTTCCCCCAGGAAAGGAAAACCCTTTTAACCTGATCTCTAAATTGTTTTTTGAATCACAGATATCGGGCACATTAAACATTCTATCACTAAATTTTCTGTGTAAGCTATCACTGCAATTAAAGGTAGTATCGGTAATTACATCACCAAGTTCCAGGTTTTTCTGGCCACTGGAGATCATCGCCGTTAATTGAACAATGACAAAAAAAGTTAAACGCATATGAATAGTTTAACGGTCAAAAATTAAACGTTCGCCTTTTTGTGATTCATCAAATATGCCCTTATCATATACTAAATGCCCATTTACAAACGTATGAGTTATAGATGCAGGAAACTCAAAATTCTCTAAAGGACTCCAGCCGCATTTATATAGCATATTTTCTTTTGAAACTTTTGTTTGTTGCTTCATATCTATCAAAACAAGATCAGCAAAATATCCTTCACGAATATAACCCCTGGCTTTTATTTGAAAACAATTAGCCACTGCATGACTCATTTTTTCAACAATTTTTTCCAAACTGATCTTTCCTTGTTTGTAATAATGAAGCATCAACAATATAGAATGCTGAACCAGTGGCAACCCCGCATGTGCTTTTTCATACGGTTCATTCTTTTCTTCCAGCGTATGCGGTGCATGATCGGTAGCGATCACATCCAAGCGGTCATCCAATAATGCTTTCCAAAGACCTTCACGATTATGCGAAGCTTTAATTGCGGGATTACATTTTATTTTATTGCCAAGCCTTGCATAATCATCGCTGGAAAAATGAAGATGATGTACACAAACCTCAGCCGTAATTCTTTTTTCTTTTAAAGGAAACATGTTTGTGAAAAGCATTAATTCTTTTTCAGTAGAAATATGTAAGATATGTAACCGTGTGTTATATTTTTTTGCGATCTGTATTGCCAGCAAAGATGATTCATAACACGCATCTTCATTTCTTATTACCGGATGGTCGGCAGCGGTAAGTTCGCGATTCTCCTTTTTTATTCTTTCTAAATTTTCTTTTATGATCCGTTCGTCTTCACAATGAGTAGCGATCAGCACTTCGCTTTCCCGAAAAATTTTATCCAATGTGTTAGGGCTATCTACCAGCATATTACCAGTAGAAGCTCCCATGAAAATTTTTATACCACAAACATTTTTTCGTTTATCATTTGTTTTTAAAACTTCATCAGCATTGTTATTACTGGTGCCCATAAAAAAGGAATAGTTGGCTAAAGAGGTTTTTGAAGCGATCGAATATTTGTCTTCTAATAATTCTTGTGTAAGTGCATTTGGAATTGTGTTTGGCATTTCCATAAAACTGGTAACACCACCAGCTATAGCAGCTTTTGCTTCCGTATAAATTGTTGCTTTATGTGTAAGTCCGGGCTCACGAAAATGAACCTGGTCGTCAATAGCACCGGGTAAAAGAAATTTTTCTTCGCCATTTATTTCTTTTACTGACGGATCTTTCTGAGTAATTAGTTCCCCAATTTTTTCAATGCGGCCGTTTTTAATTAATACATCTGCTATAATTATTCTTCCTTCATTTACAACCTGTACATTCTTTATCAGGTAATTTTGCATATCTTGTTCTCTGATTTATCGTTGAAAAACCAATGCCGATGCAATTTAAACAAACCCTTGCAAGACTGATCTTTATTCTATGTCCGGTCTTCGCAATGTCTCAATCCACCTATGTTCCTTTTGGTTCAAAAGAATATATTTTAGTTGACCGACTTGAGATCCTTGGTCAGAAAGATTCCATTCTAAATTTTTCAAAAACAAAACCTCTAAATCGTTTTCAAATGATAAGAGGTGTAATGGATTTTAAGCAAAATCATCCGGGAATTATCTTATCGAAAACTGATGAATACAATCTTCGTAGCCTTTACTTAAATAATATTGAATACTTACCCGATTCGCAACGCATCGCAATAAAAAGTAAAAAACGTATTGGACCGTTTTACAGAACACCCGCCAATTTGTATGAAGTTCATGTAAAAGATTTTGATCTTGTCATTAATCCAGTCATTCAATTTAAATACATGAAGGAAAGTGACAATGATGAAACACTTTTCCTGAATTCAAGAGGTGTGAATGTACGTGGCCGTATTGCAAATAAAATTGGTTTTGCTGCATCTATCGTAGATAACCAGGAACGGGATCCGTTTTATGTACAGGCATGGGAAGATAAATTTCAATCAGTGCCTGGCGCAGGATATTATAAGAATTTCAAAGGAACAGGGTATGATTATTTTGACGGAAGAGGCTATTTTACTTTTAATGTTACCAAATATATTGATGTAGCTTTTGGTTATGACCGAAATTTTATCGGCAACGGTTATCGCAGTTTGTTCCTAAGTGATTTTGGTAACAATTCTCTGTTTCTAAAATTGAATACACGGATCTGGAAATTCAATTATCAGAATTTATTCATGGAGCTTCAACAAACCGAACCTCGTGGGCCTGATCGTTTACTCAGAAAAAAATATGCAGCCTTTCACCATCTCGATGTGAATGTGACGAAGAAATTAAATATCGGCTTATTTGAAGGAGTAATGTTTGGACGAACCGATCATTTTGAATTTAGCTATCTGAACCCAATCATTTTTTATCGTTCGATTGAACAGCAAAATGGAAGCTATGATAATTCAGTTGCCGGAATTGATTTTAAATTGAACATGCTAAAAAAGGTGCAGCTTTACGGACAATTCCTTCTGGATGAATTTAATTTAGAACAAGTAAAAAGTGGTAATGGCTGGTGGGCAAATAAATGGGGATTACAACTTGGTGCCAAATACGTAAATGCATTTGGGATAAAGAATCTTGACCTGCAACTGGAGCATAACCGGGTAAGGCCATTTACTTATTCGCATGGTGATTCTGTCGCCAACTATACACATTATAATCAGCCAATGGCTCATCCGCTTGGCGCTAACTTTAGTGAAACGATCGGCATTCTTCGTTATCAACCTGCGCCAAAATGGACCTTACTTGCAAAGGCAATGTACTGGAAACAAGGATTGGATACCGGGGGGCGCAGTTTTGGAAGCAATATATTTTTACCAAATACTATTCCTCCAAGACAAGGAGATTACGGATATGAAATAGTTTCTGGCATTGAATCAAATACTACTTTCTTATCGTTATTGCTTTCTTATGAGCTAAAAGAAAATTTATTTATTGAGGGGTCGGTTACGAATCGAAAATTTGATGTGCCGTCAAATACATCCCAATCCACCTCTACAACAATTGTTGCATTTGGCATCAGGTGGAATATGCATCAAAGGGTGTTTGAGTTTTAAAAAAAATATATACAAGCAGGAAATTCTATAATAAACTATCGAATGAAGCGAGGAGAGTTAATTCTTGCTCATTAATTTCATAGCTGCAACCATATTTTCATTTCCCCTATCTTTATAAAAACTAAGATATGCAGCGGATTTATTCGATTACCCTATCCCTTTTTATTTTCATTTCATCATTAGCTCAATCCGGAACTTCAGGACAAACCCTTCAAAGACCAAAACTTGTTGTCGGAATTGTGATCGATCAAATGCGGTGGGATTATCTTTATCGTTATTATGATCGCTATGCGTCTAATGGCGGTTTTAAAAGAATGCTGACCCAGGGTTTCAGCTGTGAAAATACTTTGATACCTTATGCTCCAACAGTCACCGCTCCTGGTCATACATCCATTTATACAGGCTCTGTTCCAGCTATTAATGGTATTACCGGTAATTTTTGGTGGGATAATGCGGAGCAGCGTAATGTTTATTGCACAGAAGATAAAAACGTCCAGACCGTAGGCAGCACAACAAATATGGGGTTACAAAGTCCCAGAAATTTGTTGGTAACTACTATATGCGACGAATTACGGTTGGCTACAAATTTTCAGGGAAAAGTAATTGGCATTGCAATAAAAGATCGGGGCGGCATTTTGCCCGCTGGTCATACTGCCAATGCAGCTTATTGGTATGATAGCCAGGAAGGAAAATGGATCACTTCCACTTATTATATGACAGAGCTGCCACAGTGGGTAAAAGACCTGAATGCAAAGAAATTGGTAGACAAATATTATGAGATGGGCTGGGCCACTTTGTATCCAGTAAATACATATTCACAAAGCACGGCGGATGAAAAATCATACGAAACTAAAGGTGTTGGTACTGGATTTCCTTACGATTTAAAAAAGTATGTCGGTAAGAATTATAGTGTGATTTCAGCAACGCCTTATGGAAATAGTTTTACGATCGATATGGCAAAAGCAGCAATTGAAGGAGAGAAATTGGGCGCAGATGCAATTACTGATATGCTTGCAGTGAGTTTCTCATCGCCAGATTATATAGGTCATGGATATGGGCCCAACTCAATAGAACAGGAAGATGATTTTTATCGTCTTGATAAAGACCTTGGTGATTTTTTAAATTATCTTGACAGTAAGATAGGGCAGGGACAGTACACTGTTTTTCTTTCAGCAGATCATGGTGTGGCACATGTACCTGGATTTATGAAAGAAAATAAAATTCCAGCCGGAAATTTCAATGAAGGGGCGGTGTTAGAACAGCTCAATCAACAATTAAAAGATAAATTTGGACAGGGCAATCTTGCACTGTCTTTTTCTAACTATCAGCTTGTATTAAATAATAATGCAATTGACAGTAATAAAAAATTGAAACGTGAAGAAATAGTAGCTGCAACTATTGATTTTTTTTCAAAACAATCTTCCGTTGCCCGGGTGTTTGATCTGCACCAATTAGATGAAACTGCATTGCCTGCCAAAATAAAGGAGATGATGATAAATGGTTACTATCCTCCACGTGCCGGTGATATTCAAATTATCCTTAAGCCAAATTATATTGAAGCTTTTCTAACAAGTGGTACTACGCATGGCATGTGGAATCCCTATGATGCGCATATCCCTTTGCTTTGGTATGGTTGGGGAATAAAAGCAGGTAAAACGAACAGGGAAACGTACATGACGGATATCGCTCCTACATTGGCGGCTCTGTTACATATCCAAATGCCAGGAGGAAGTATTGGAAAAGTGATAAGTGAAGTAATGAAATAGCGAAAAGCTGATTGAGAAAAACATTTTATATTTATATACGAACTTTCGAATTTATCACTACAAGCTATTAATTATGAAAAAGTTTTTTTCACTACTCTTACTTACCGCCACTCTATTTTATCTGCCTGTATCAGCACAGAAAGTTGACAAAGTAAAATTTTTTGAAGAAGAATCAACAGTGAATGCAACACTCGAAATGGATCTTAAGGATCTCCTTGCTAAAAAAGCTCCGGATAGATTTTTACCTGCAACGATATCTTTTACTACTAAGGAGGGTACAACCATCACAGAAAAGATCGAAGCTTCAGTAAGAGGTAATTTCTCAAACTAAATTTCAGAAAGGACAGTAATTCCAGTTTATATAAATTCAAAGAATTGAAACTTTCAAATGGTTGTAACACCGGCGATGAATCAGGTCAATTAGTGGTAAAAGAATTTTTAGCCTATAAAATGTATAACCTGCTTACTGATATGAGTCTGCGGGTAAGATTTATGAATGTTTCTTTTAAAGATATCAATGGAAAGAAAAAACCTTACACTCAATATGCTTTTTTAATAGAAGATGTAGATGAAATGGCAAAGAGGAACAAGATGGTGGAAATAGAAGGAACACCATATAATACGGAACAGACTAATCGGGATCAAATGACCATAGTAACTTTATTTGAATACCTGATCGCAAATACTGATTGGTCCGTGCCGAGCTATCATAATATTAAACTTATTGGTCCAAAGGACGACAAGACCGTAAGACCTTATACAGTAGCCTATGATTTTGATATTTGCGGATTTGTAGATCCTCCGTATGCAACCATCGATGAACAATTACAGGAGCAGATCAGTAGTGTAAGAGAAAGACTAAACCGTGGTTTTCCAAGAACAATGGAAGAATTGAAAGTGGCTGTTAAACTATATAATGATAAAAAGGAGAAAATAATTGAAATGATAAAAAACAATGAATATTTGAATTCAAAAGAGAAGTCGAAATGTGTGAACTACATAGAAGATTTTTACAAAATAATTAATAGCGATAAGGATCTGAAAAGAGTATTTGTTGATGGAGGAAGAACCAGTTAAGATCGTAACCCTATCCTTCCAAATGAATTGAGATCACGATCATTCTCGATTGAATTCGATCGATCACATTCGAATACTTTAAATTTTCATCGCGGCTGTGAACATTGGGAATTCCGTTGCTTAATTTTATTTCCGGAGAGAAAATAAAACTCTGGAAATAAAAATTAAATCCCATTCCTAATTCTACTCCATAATCTGATTTCTTCAGTTTTACAAGGTCTTCAGCACGTCTTGAACGTGCATTGGCAGCAAGATCAAGTTGGGTAAAAGCACCACCCAGCATATATACACGGAAATTGCCGATGCGGTCACTATTGAATTTTAATTGAAAGGGAAAAGAAAAAATTACTGATTCAATTTTCTTGGTCGGCTCATATCCATCAATCGCGTCCTTATATTTTAGCCTGTAAGTAATACTGCGGTCAGTGAACATTAACATGGGGTTAAATCTTACCTCAAACCTGTTACTCAATCTTCCTGTGGCATTTAACCCTAATTGAAAACCTGGTGAACTCAACGGCAGAATTTCGAGCACACTATCGTATTGAAGAAAACGGGGATGTTGTTCTATCTGGAAACGGGTAATGTTAGCGCCAATTGTAATTCCAAAATAATATGGTTTGGCATCATGCTCAAGTTGATATACTTCTTTCTGCGACCATGCAGATGTACAGATCATGAAAAGAAATATGAATAGGGCGAGGGGCTTTATAACTTTCTTCCGCTGTATATGCAACATATTCCAAAGCTTAACGGTTTATATTCGGTATTGGAAAATCCAACACGGTTTAAAATGGCGGTGAAATCATTGCGATCAGGAAAGGCATTTGAAGACCTGTTCAGGTAACGGTAAGCATCTTTATTTTGCCTGAACCAGCGGGCCACTTCCGGGGCCACTATCCCCATATACAGGTTATACAAATTTTTGAATCCCCAATTGGGTTTGGAAAATTCCAGTATCACAAGTTTGCCGCCGGGCTTTAATACCCTTAGCATTTCTCCTAATCCTTTTTCCAAATTTTCAAAATTCCTAACCCCAAAAGCCACCATCACCGCATCAAACGAATTATCAGGAAAATTTATTGCCTCTCCATCGCCTTTTACCAATTCAATTTTATTTGCAAGGCCCTCTTTTTCAACCTTTTTT
>VBAS01000229.1 GCA_005882975.1 Bacteroidota bacterium
CTTCAAGAAAAGAAACGAGATCATTGATTCCGAAAGATGAAAAGGCTTTTTTGCAAAGGGATTATGTGTGGCTTTGTTCATCGCCGGTGCAACAATCAGAAATTGATTCAGATATATTTAACAAAATGGTAGCGGGTAATGATGTGGATGTGATCGATGTACGAGAGCTTCATGAAGTGCCCGCAGTAAATGAATTCAATCATATTAGGATCCCGCTGGCACAGTTAGCAGACAATATTTCATTGATCAAATCAGATACTGTCATTGCTTTTTGCCAATCAGGGAAAAGAAGTTTACAGGCTGCAAAGATTTTATCTGGTATTTTTGGAGACAGTAAGAAGGTATACAGTCTTCGTGGCGGAATTGTTGAGTGGAAGAAACAGAAACAAACTGTATGAAAGAAAGAAAACCAAAGAACATATTTGTGCAAGGGCCAATTGCAACGTCATTTATTGCTGACAGTATTCAAAAACATAGCAGCAAAACGGGTATTGGGGGACACAGTATTTTCCTGGGACAGATACGAGCAGATAAAATTGATGGCAAAGAAGTGGCTTCAATAGAGTACACCGCTTATGAAGACATGGCGATGGAAAAAATGCTTACGATCCGTGAAGATATTTTTGCGAAATATGACCTGACTTGTATGCATGTATATCATAGTTTGGGTAAAGTAGCTGCTGGTGAAATAAGCTTATTTGTTTTTACATCATCCGCTCATCGCAAGGCAGCGATAGATGCCTGCGAAGAAACAGTTGAAAGATTAAAAGCAGAACTGCCCGTGTGGGGAAAGGAGTTACTCACAGATAATAGTTATGTTTGGAAAGAGAATACTTGAATTAATAATTAGTAATTAACAATTAATAATTTTTCTTGGTCGACATTACCTCAAAATCAAACAGCCTGCGTAAAGCGATCGCTACTGCAATTGTTTCTGTTTCCAAACAGGAAACAATTGATGCAATAAAGAATAAAAAAATTCCCAAGGGTGATGTGTTTGAATTTTCAAGAGCTGCAGGTTTGTTAGGAATTAAAAAAACAAGCGATGTAATTCCTGATTGTCATCCTTTGCCTGTAGAGTATGCCTCTATCACTCATGAGATCGATGGTTTAAATATTATCATCAAAGTAGAAGTTCACACGATCTATAAAACCGGCGTAGAAGTAGAAGCAATGCATGGCGCTGCTGTGACGGCTCTAACGATCTATGATATGCTTAAACCTCTTGATAAAGGAGTTGAGATTTCAACAATTAAGCTTGAAACAAAGAAAGGCGGCAAAACAGATTTTAAAGATCAACAATCCAATGATCTTCGTTGCGCCGTTATTGTTTGTTCCGACGGTGTTGCGGCGGGAGAAAGAGAAGATACAAGTGGTAAAACAATTATTGAAAAGTTAGAGAAGCTCAATTTGAACGTAGCTCACCAGGCAATTATTCCGGATGATCTTTTAACGATACAGGAAAAAGTAAGACAATTAAGCAAAGAGGATTATGATCTTATTCTCTTAACAGGGGGCACTGGTTTATCGCCAAGAGATGTGACACCAGAGGCAATTGCTCCTTTGCTTGACAGAGAAATTCCGGGAATAATGGAAGCCGCACGGAATTATGGCCAGCAAAGAACTCCTTATGCAATGCTTTCCCGTGGTGTAGCAGGATTTATAAAAGATACGTTGGTAATAACTCTACCCGGTTCTCAAAAAGGTGTTGCCGAAACTATTGATGCGTTATTCCCTTATGTGCTGCATGTATTTCGTGTAAAGGAAGGAGTGCAGCATGAAAAATAGGTTGATATCAAAGCACCCCAAATATTTTATTTTTCAACTTCCCAAACCTGTAGCCAACAGTAATACTTACTCCACGATTTTGAATTGACATTTCAGAATTCATCAAATGATTTATGACATTATTATAAATAGCATTTACATGAAAATAATAATTCTGTCCGTTATATCCTCCATTCAAAATAAGTTGATAGTTGGCAACAAGTTTTAACGAATGACCTTGTTCCGGGTATAAATTTTTTTCTATAGCCGGCCCGGCAAATAGGCCGGGGTTTATACTCCACTCTCCCTCATTAAAAATAAAATTGTAAGTATAGCCCCCGCTGATCAACAGGTTAACGGAAGATGGCTTTTTATTTATCTCGGAAAGGAATGCACTGTCTGATCTATCGTACTCATTAGCCTCACCTTTTAAAGTAAAACGCTGAAAAAAGGGGGATACCGTTGCCATAAAACTTCCGGCACTCTTTGCCTGTAACAGGGAATAATTTCTTGCGGCCTTTAATGAAAATTTTTCTGCATTGAAAATATAGGTAATGCGTGTAAAGTAACTCCGGTAATTGATATCATCATAATATTCATACTCTCTTTTCCGCTTATCGATCTGGAGAATTAATCCACTGTATTTATTGGTACCGGCTTCAAATAAAAAATGATCATGAGTTTTATGGAAATGGATGCCAAATGCTTTGATTGAAGTACTCTGCTTTGCAACTGAAGTGTTGGGAATGTTCTTTGAAAAGTCAAGTGATAACCAGTTGTAGTCGATCGTAAAACCAGTATAGGCACTCGTATTGGCAAAAAGTTTATACTGGTTTATAAAATCATCATTAGCAAAATGCCGGAAACTAAAAGAAGTTTTTGTTACCCCCGTATATGCTTCTACATCATTTTCTTTCTCAAATTTTTTTATATAAGAGCTATCGATCATGAACTGTGCAGAGACGTTGCAAATTGAAAGCAGAGCAGCGATCAAAAATATAAAGAAAGGAAGTAAAAATAATTTACTTCTGTTTGATGATGAAACCCAAGGTTCTCTATACAAATATTTTTTAATATATACAGTCGGCACGAATATGGTTTTCTTATGATATAGATATTTTATAAGCTACGGATCAGGAAATCTTAAAAAAATTGGAAGGTGAAAGTACTTCTCTTCTTTGGTTTATCTAAATGGATAACCTCTCTTTTCCTAAAACATTTCTTAAAATTGCCGGGAACTGGATAGAACAGGGATAAATTCCAAAGAATTTACCGATATCCTGAAGCCTGTAACTCAAATAATCTTGCATAAGTATTTCCAGCAGCAAGTAATTCATGGTGTGTACCGAGTTCTTTAATATGTCCTTCGTCAATAACGGCAATGCGGTCAGCAATACGAACAGTTGAAAAGCGATGAGAGATCACAATTCCAATTCTTCCTTTCAGGTTTTCTTTTAACTCTGCAAAGATCGCAGCTTCCGCTTCCGGATCAAGTGATGATGTCGGTTCATCCAGTATCCAAATATCGGCATTGCGATACATGATCCTTGCTAATGCAAGTCGTTGCCATTCGCCACCGGACAGATCATGTCCGCCTTCAAACAATCTTCCCACTTTTGAATCAAGCCCGTTTGTCATTTTCTTTACCAGCCATTCGCTTCGTGAATCTTTTAATGCCTTCATCACTTTTTCATCATCTGCTTCACCATAAGGCCAACCCATCATCACATTTTCTCGTACTGAAAGTTCATAGGTAGCATAATCCTGGAACAATATTCCTATGCGACTGCGCAGAGTTTCAGGATCCATATCTTTCACATCAACACCACCAATTTTTATAGAGCCGTTTTGTACATCATAAAAACGAAGCAATAATTTGACCAAAGTACTTTTTCCTGCACCATTCTCTCCAACCAAAGCGATCAACTCACCCCTGTGAATATTCAAATTCAAATTCTCGATCGCTTCACCGTGACCACCCGGGTAATGAAAACTAATATTTTCAAAACTAATATTATCAACGGGCCCATCAGGAATTGTCATTGGCTTTTCAGGTACTGGAAGCAACGCTTCAATTTTAAGAAATGAAAAGTAGTCGCCAAGAAATCTTGTATGCTGGTCGACTGCAACAAAAGTTTGTGAGATCTGTCGAAGGGTTCCGGCCACTGCTGAAAAAGCACCGACCTGGATCAATTGTGCCTTGTATGCCTCGCAAGCCTACGAATACATAAGCAAGTGCCAATGTTGTTCCAGTTACAATTCCACTTAAAATCGAGATCCTGACGCCTGATTGATACATCTTCTCTCTTTGTTTGAAAAGATGATCGGAAATATTTTTATGTCTTCCTAAAAGATAATCGGCCAGCACATAAGCCTTGATCTCTTTGATCGTTCGTGGCTGAATTAATAATTCCCCGATATAATTTCGTTCTCTTTCTTCAGGCGTTTCCTGGTAATAATATTTATATAAACGTGAAGTAACGCGGCTTTCAATTATCAATGATAACAACGAGGTGGCTAATGCAAGAACAACCAACAACCAATGAAGACTTGCCAGCAATCCTGCCATTAAAATTATTGTAACAATATTGCCAGATAAGCCAAGTACCGACCATGTAAGATCCCCGGGTCTCCAGGAAACATCGCGTTTTGCACGGGCAAGACGATCATGCCAGTCAGAATTATCAAAATGCCCAAGATCTACTCTCGATGCTTTATCAAGCAAACGACGTTCGGCTTCCAGCTCAACACGCCTTACGTATAAATTTCTTCCATAACCAATGTATGAACCAATTGCTCTTTGTACAATGAATGATACCCATAGTCCAATAACAATCGGTAATAGGTCCTTAAACTGAAGTGAATGCAAACGGGCATAAGCAATTTTATTTACCAGCAATGCTCCAAGAAAAACTGTTAGAGGTGGAATGATGGCATTAAACATTCCCAGCAGTGTATAACGAATAAGCAATTTTGGAGATGCAGCCCATGCCAATGACATTCCCTGTTTTAGGTTCTGCCAAACCCTGGCTGCCCGGCCTTTTATTTTAAAAGCACCCAACGACATATTTAAAAATAATTTAAATAGCCGATGTAAAAAAAGCAGAATGCGAGACTAGTGTGCGGTCTTTGTCTCGTAGCTGATAAAAAAACAACCCCCGTGTTGATACAAGGGGGTATTCACCAAAACCAACTGTTCGAGAAAGCTTACTACTATTTGATTACAATGTAAAAGTGAAAAAGGTTAGACACAGATGGTGTTAACCGGTGGTTAACGGATAAATTCAGGAAGCTGGTACGGTAAACCTGTATCCTGTTCCATGAATTGTTTCTAGTACAACATCAGGATCAGCCCGCAAATATTTTCGCACTTTGCTCATAAACACGTCCATGCTGCGACCCAGGAAATAATCATTCTTGCCCCACACTGCAATTAATATTTCTTCTCTTTTTAATATCCGGTTGGGATGCTCGCACAAAAATTTTAAAAGATCGGCTTCCTTTTGTTTCAGATCGAAAACTCCATCTTCGTTGGATAAACGCAGATCTGTATAAGAAAAATGTATTTTTCCAAAATAGAATTCCTGTTTTGTCTCACTGAACATTTTTTTAGTGCGTCGTAAAAAAACGTCCAGCTTTAATAAAAGCTCCTTCATATTGAAGGGCTTTACAATATAATCATCGGCGCCTTTTTGATAGCCTTCTACTTTATCTTCTATTAATGCCTTGGTGCTAATAAAAAGAATAGGTATCACATCACTCTGCTGGCGTATTTTTTTGGCAACAGTAAAACCATCTTTAACAGGCATCATGATATCAAGGAGACATATATCAAATTTATTTTTATCAAACACATCGATCGCTTCCTGGCCATTCATGCAATCAGTTACCTGGTAGTCTTCGTCTTCCAGTGCATCTTTAACAAGCTCCCGCAAATGATCGTCATCCTCGGCTAATAAAATTCTTCCTTTTGTTTCCATGATCAGTGTTTTAGAGGCAATTCAATTTTAAATTCCGTGCCAATGCCCGGAAGACTGTGTACATCAATTTTTCCATGATGACCATCAATTACTTTTTTTGTAAAATACAAGCCTAACCCAAGACCTTTTGTATTATGCACATTGCCATTTTGCACACGGTAAAATTTTTTAAAGATCTTTTTGTATTCTGAAGATTCCATACCGGCACCATTATCTTTTATACTAATAATATATTTATAAGAATTCTTTACAGTGCTGATAATTATTTTGGGCTGCAAAGAATATTTGATCGCATTGTTGATAATATTAAAAAAAGAAAGGTAAAGATTTTCTTCATCAGCCAATATGCTGCTATTCTCTTCTTCAAGATCCCATTCTATTATTCCTGCTTTTTTATTCAGTAGTGGCTCCAGTTGGGCAATAACTTTTTTAAGTAATTCATTTGGAATAACGGGTTTCATTCTCAATACAAACTGATATTGATCAGCAACCACCGTTTTCACAAGATTTGAAATATGATTTTTTAAATAATCCGACTGGTAGCGGATGGCATTTATAAATTTTTGCTGCTTTTCCAGGTTAGTATGGGCTGTAGGCTTTTCTAAGCCGTCTACTGAAAGTTCAATAACTGAAAGCGGTGTGCTAAATTCATGTGTAACATTATTGATAAAATCTTTTTGGATCTCGACAAGAAACTTTTGTTTGAAAAAATAGTAAAGCGAAGCGGCGAAACCAAGTAAAACCAGTAAGAGCAATCCACTTGACACGATCCAGCCAGTCATCTGCTCAATGATATACTTATTTCTATGCGGAAAATGTAAGTAGGCATAAGAATAATCTTTTTGAATAAGCGGCAGCGTTGATGCTGTGTCATTCGCATAACCAGAACCTGCGGATGGTAAATATGCATCGTAAACATATTTATTCTTTTTATTATCGTATAGCGATAACTTTCCATCGGTAAAAATATCAAAGCCTTCCAGCTCACTATGCATGTAAAATATCAGGGAATCTTTGGCCGGGATGCTGTCAACTCTGAAAAGATAGCTATTGGCATCGGTCTTTTCAATAAGTGCTTGGAGTCTTTCTGTTGACTCATATAGTAGGGGCAGATCTTCATAAACGCCGCGGATACTTTTTATAACGGAGGTATTAAACTCGGTTTTTTCAAACGTGTACGTTTTATTCAGCCAATATAGTTGTACGGCAATAATGATCGCAATTAACACAGAAGCGATAAGAATAAAAAGGCGTATGGTATTCGAACGCATTTACACAAATTACTACGCAAAGTTGTGATTATTTACTTGTCCTTAACCACCTAACCGGTTAAGCAGAAGTTAAAGAGGATCAAGGAGATGATCCTTTTATCTAACGATTGGTTAACCTCGTTAATCCGCGGTTAATCATCCTCATTTTTTTGGAATTCAGCCATGCAGAAGTCAAACTTTGTGTAAATATATTTTTTAATCACACTTAAATTTAAATGAAATGAAAAAAATCTTTTTTGCTGCATTGATGCTCTTAACAGTTGGCGGAGTAAGCTATGCACAAACAACGCCTGCTAAAACAAATCCACCACAAAAAAAAGAAACAACTAAAAAAGAGACTTCAAGCTCTGTAAGTTCTGTATCACCGGAGGCTACACATAAGAATACAACAACAACAAAAACAAAAACCAAAACAACATCAACAAAACCTGCAGAAAAGCCAGCTACAACAAAGCCAGCTACAACGAAGCCAGCTACAAAGCCTGCAGAAAAACCAGCTACAACGAAGCCGGCAACAACAAAACCAGCACATACTGAAGCTGATAAAAACAAAAAAGCTGCTACAACTAAGCCTAAGACAAAATAATTAAAGTAGAATGAACAGGTAAAATGAATTTAGTAGATATACCTGTTTGCTTAGATAGGTTGGTTAAAGTGGTGAATCGGCCACTCATTTTTATGAGTGGCTATTTTTTTTATAATTTATTATTTAAAAGTAGAAAGGAGGTCAGGTATATATTCTTTCGATCGCATCCTTATATTTTTCCATTATCACTTTTCTTTTCAATTTTAATGTAGGAGTTAGCTCTCCGCCTTCCACACTCCATTCGTGGGGCAATAGTTCAAATTTTTTTATTTGTTCAACCTGGTTAAAATTTTGATTGTATCGTTCAACTGTATCTTTTATAAGGCTGATTATTTTTTCATTCTTGATTATTTTTTCATTGCCATTAAAGTCAACTCCATGTTGAGCACACCATTCTTTCAATGCATTAAAAGCAGGGACTATCAAAGCCCCGGTATATTTCTCACCTGCTCCCGTCACCATCATTTGTTCGATCCATTTTGATTCTTTCATTTTATTTTCGATCGGTTGAGGCGCCACATATTTTCCACCAGATGTTTTAAAAATTTCTTTCTTTCGATCGGTGATCTTTAAAAACTTATTATCGATCATTACACCAATATCACCTGTATGAAACCATCCATCTTTCAAAACTTCTGCGGTAAGATCTGGTCGTTTGTAATAACCCATCATAACATTTGGACCTTTGCAAAGTATTTCTCCATCCTCCGCAATTTTCACTTCTACATTATCAATTAATGTTCCTACTGTTCCAAACATCCTGTTCTTTGGGTTCATACGGTTCACCGTTATTACTGGTGATGTTTCTGTCAAACCATATCCTTCCAATACCGGTACTCGTGCAGCAGTAAACACTCTTAATAATTTAACCTGGCATGCGGCAGACCCCGTAGCAATTGCTTTTACATTAGCTCCTAAAGCATCACGCCATTTACTAAAGATCAATTTATTTGCAATGCTTAATTGCAGATCATACCAAATGCCCATTTTTTTATTGACATCATATTTCAAACCCAGACCCAAAGCCCAGTTAAACATTTGCTTTTTTACACCGGTAAGTGTTGCCGCTTTTGCCATTATTCGTTCATAAACCTTTTCCAACAGTCGTGGAACTGTTGTAAAGATCAAAGGTTTTACTTCTTTAAGATTGTCACCGATCTTATCCATGTTCTCTGCATAATAAATAGAAACGCTGTTGTATATATATATGTAGCTCACCATTCTTTCAAATACATGATTTAATGGTAAAAAGCTCAATGCTCTTTTTCCTTCCACACCAATTTCTTCAAACACACAATTGCTGTCACACACATTGCTTATAATATTATTATGGCTTAGCATTACTCCTTTGGGTGTACCTGTTGTGCCGGAGGTGTAAATGATCGTAGCAAGATCGGAAGGAGTGATCTTATTCGATAATTGTTCTATCGTTGCTAATGTTTCTCCAGATGCAGGCTTCAAACAATCTCTCCAGTATGTTGCGTTGGTAACATGCTCAAGCGTAAAAATATGCTGCAACGAAGGAACGAGATCTTTTATACTTTTTACTTTCAGAAATAATTCTTCATCATTCACAAAGATCACTTTAGCCTGTGAGTCATTCAGGATAAACTGTAATTCATTTACATTAATAGTTGGGTAAATTGGCACAAGCACAGCTCCGATCTTTTGAGCAGCAAGATCTATCATTAACCACTCTGGACGATTTTTACTTACAATGGAGATCTTATCTCTGTTTTCTGCAGACATATCATTTGGAGAAACACCAAGTTGAAGCAAACCTGCTGCAAGCTGATTTATCGTGTTATTCACTTCTTTTGAACTGTATTGTTTCCACTGACCTCCCTCTTTTGCAGCAAACATATCGGGTAGGGGAGCATGTTTTAGTTGATATTCCAGGCAATCAAATAATCGTGTAGGTTTTTGCATCAGCAAAAAAATTTTATCAGTTCAATAATGGCAGGTGAATCCTAAACAAATTAGGTAAAAATCCAAAGAATAAAAAAGTCCAGCCTTAGGCTGGACGAATCAAGTTTATTTAGATTGATAATATTGTCCGGGTGGTACTCTGAAAACACGGGTCTTTTGGAAAGCTGTAAATCCTTTGTACTCGTCAAGATGCGCCTTGGTCCAGTTGTCATAAGCAGTAAGATTTTCTACAGTACCAAACAACCATTGATTATAAGCCTCAAACATTCCTTCACGCAACAATTGCTGGTGATAATCGAAGAGACGCAGTGGATATTTTGCTGCATTTGTTTCATACCAATCAAGGATAAATCTTGTTCTTACCATGGTAAGAGAAGCTGTTGTTACTCCTCTTGATACAAGTGAAGATTGTTTATTCATTGTTTGCAAAAATGCTTTTGCAAAAGGGCTTTTATTATTTTCTTCACCCTTCATCAGGTCAGCTTCTTTGAATAATTTTTCTTTATAGCCCTGGAATAAAAGTTCCTTCATGGCGGCACCACGCTGGCTCAGGCTTTCCATATTTACAAAGATCTCACCATAGATAAGACTCCATACTTTATCCTTTGTATAAAAATAATAAAGAGCAGCATTGTAATAGTTGCCGCCAAAAGCAGGGTCGATCTCAATTCCTTTTTCCCAAAGATCAATAGCGCTGTAATCTTTCTTTTGAAATAACAGTTCACCATATTCGCTATATAATGGGCCGCTTTTGGGAAATTTTTTAATCCCTGCTTTATAAACCTTTTCACATTCTTTTGGATCTTCAAGTGCTTTATAAATATTCCCTGCTATTTGAAATGTCATCACATCAGCATCATCACGAGTAACAAGTTTTTTTACACCTTCTACTGCTTTTTCAAAATCTCTTTTGAAATAATAACATTGAACCACGTCCTTATTGTACTCAAGATTATTTTTATCTGTTTGAAGTAGCCGGTTCAATACAAGAATTGCATTATCCCAATCTGCCTGTGCCATAAAGCTACGGGCAGTTTGGTGCAGAGTTGCAGGATCATCCTGTGCAATAACGCCGAAAGAGAGAGCAAAAAACGAAAAAAGAAAAATTAGTTTTTTCATCAGTATATTTTATGATTTTTTAGTCTGATGGAATTCGCCATAAAAATTTTCATCGCTGTACAATAAATTGCTCGAAAATTTTTATGGCTCATTTCATAGTACAAAGTAAATTAAAAGAGATATGGTAATAAGGTTTCCTTTAACAGATTATAAATTATTTCACAGCTATATCAAATGTGTCAACAGTCCATCCCGCAATTTTGGCTCAAACCAGGTGCTTTTTGGCGGCATTACCTTTCCGCTGTCGGCAATCGCAAAAAGTTGTTGAAGAGTAACCGGGTACAAACTGAACGCTGCCGCCATCTCACCACTATTTACTCTTTTTTCCAATTCTTCAAGACCACGAATGCCACCCACAAAATCTACCCTGTTGTCAGTTCTTGGATCTTCGATATCCAGAATTTTATCCAGAATATTTTTTTGTAAAATGGTCACATCTAAAATACCAATAGGATCATTTTGATATGTTCCTTTCCTGGCCGTTAAAATATACCACTCATCTCCAAGATACATACCAAACTCATGGAGAACGGCTGGTTTTACGGGTTCGGGACTATAAGTGATCATAAAATCATCCTGCAAAGCACCAATAAATTCTTCTGTAGTAAGATCATTCAAGTCTTTTACCACCCGATTGTAATCCAATATCGCCAGCTGGCTTTCAGGGAAAATTGTGGTAAGAAAAAATTTTGCTTCTTCACTGTCGGGCAACTGCTTACTGACTTTAGCAGCTGAAGCAGCACGATGATGCCCATCGGCGATATAAGTATTAGGAACTTTGGTTGCAAATAAATTCGTAATGGAATTGATGACATCATCACGGTTGATCACCCATACGGTATGTTTTATTCCATCACTTGCTGTAAAATCATATTCCGGCGAATTCTTTGCTTTCCATCCGTTGATCAGCGCATTTATTTCCATCACATCCCGGTAAGCCATAAAAACATTTCCTGTTTGTGCCCTGATCGTTTGCATATGATCGATGCGATCTTTTTCTTTTTCAGGTCTTGTCAGTTCATGTTTTTTTATAACATCATTAAAATAATCTTGAATTGAGGAAACACAAACCAATCCTGTCTGGCTTTTGCCATTCATTACTAACTGGTAAATGTAATAGCAAGGTTTTTCTTCTTTGAAAAGAGTACCATTTTGAATAAACAATTCAAGATTTGATTTTGCCTTATCATATACTTGCTGACTATGTGTATCAATTCCATCAGGGAGATCTGTTTCAGATTTTGTGATGCGAAGAAATGAATAGTTATTACCCGCTGCTTCTTTTTTTGCTTCTTCTGAATTAAGAACGTCATAAGGTCTGGAAGCTACTTGTTCGGCTAATTCTTTTTTGGGTTTTAAAGCCTTGAACGGTTTGATTATTGCCATGAACTTATTTGAGAATTTATTTAATGGTATTATCCTTTCTTTTTTGCAAAACCTTTCATCAGATCAGTCAAAGCCACTACACTTTCATATTGCAAAGCATTATACATAGAAACACGGAACCCTCCAACACTGCGATGTCCTTTAATACCAATCATTCCTTCCTGTTTGCAGAGATCAAGAAATTCTTTTTCTAATGCGGGGTCATTCATAACAAATACTGCATTCATATAGCTGCGGTCTTCTTTTGCAACAATGCCTTTGAAAATTGGTAGACTGTCAAGGGTTGAATAAAACAATTCTGCCTTGGCATTGTTTAATTTTTCAATTGTTGCAACTCCTCCAAGATTTTTTAACCAACGTAGTGTGAGCATGGCAACATATACTGCAAATACAGGTGGAGTATTCAACATGCTGCCTTCTTTTATATGATTACGGTAATCAAGAATCGTTGGAAGAACTCTTGCTACTTTTCCAAGAACATTTTTATTTACTACAACAAGATTAACGCCGGCAGCTCCCATATTTTTTTGCGCACCCGCATAAATAATATCAAACTTATTATAATCAAGAACACGACTTAAAATATCACTGCTCATATCGGCCACCAGGGGAACACCGCAATTATAAGGAAGATCTTTCCATTGTGTGCCCGCGATCGTTTCATTGGTTGTAATGTGTAAATACACGGCGGTAGGACTAATAGAAAGTTCTTTTGGAATGGAGGTATAATTAGTTTCTTTTGATGAACCTGCAATTTCTACATGACCAAACAACTTTGCTTCCTTAATTGCTTTTATAGCCCACGTCCCTGTATCAGTGTAAGCAGCCAATTCATTTTCGTTGAGCAAATTCATGGGTACTTGCATGAACTGAGTTGTTGCGCCACCGTGTAAAAAAAGAACCTCATGATCATCATCGAGATTCATTAATTCTTTTACAAGACTTCTCGCTTCGTCCATCACTGATTGAAACAATGGCGTACGATGGCCGATCTCAAGGATAGAAAGACCGGTATTATTAAAATCAATTACAGCCCCGCTGGCCTGTTCAAAAACTTCTTTGGGTAAAACAGAGGGACCTGCATTAAAATTATGGATCATCGCTGCTGCTGTCTTCACGTTAAAAAATTTGAAGATGCAAAGAAACAAAATTGCAGCGGGATACCCCAAAGAAAAAGCCGGGTTATCAAAACCCGGCTCTATGTCTTTTCAGTTTATTAATCTAATACGAGTATTTTCTGGATAAAAGGCTTTGCTTTTAATTTCATCCGCAGAAAGTAAACTCCGTTTTGAAGATCGCCGGTATCTATAAAAAATGATTGACGTGAATTAAATTTTCTGATCAACCGGCCATTTATATCAACGAGTGATATTTCTGTTGGAATAATATCCCCCGATGTTACAGAGATTTGTTGTCCTTTATGCACCAAAGTCGGTATTACTTTTACCGATCCATTTGAGGTGGCTTCAATTGTTCCGTTGGTGATCAGGTTGCGACCAGCACCTGAAACAGTAATATTGAAAACATCTGTTAGACAAGCAACCCCATCCGTTACCGTATAAGTGGTATTTGCTGTAGGTGAAACAGTAATAGATCTTGTTGTTTCCGAAGTATTCCAACTATAATTTCCCAACCAGCTTGCATTAAGTTGTGTAGGAGTGCCCGAATTGATACTGAGATTCATGGTTTTGTTTACATTTTTCATAATGGTGAATTGATCCCGGATAACACCATCTGCGCAAATCCATTTTGCATCAAGACGATTTTGTTCTATTTCAAAAAAGAATGCACCACCTACGCTTACATCGGAGTAATACATTGCATTGTGGGGATAACCTGCGGAAGTTCCATCCAATTGACCAGCAGAACCAGCTACCACATATACAATTCCATTCCGAGCCTCGGTAGGATTTTTAATATAGATACATGAATTTGGCGTGCCATTATATTTTGCACTCGATGTACTTAATGCATGAATCGCGGGGTCGAATGTACTTTCAACATCATAGTGGCCATTTAATAAAAAGCTTCTTTCATAACCATGGCTGTGACCATTTAATACCATATCCACTTTGTATCGTTCAAAAATTCTTACTACCCGTTGCCTCATATTTACCAGCTCAGTTTCAGTATCACTGTTATGAGAAGTTTTTGTATACGGCGGATGATGGAAATAAACAACGGTCCACGGTTGTGTGTTTGCAGCAAGATCCTGTTTCAGCCATACCATTTGCGGGCCAAGTGTGTCATATAATCTTGTGTTACCGGTTTCCCATCCATAAGAATCCAATGAAACAAAATGAATATTGCCATAATTGTAAGAATAAAATGCTTCGGTGTTAGAAGCAACGCCGCCTGCCTGTCCGTTTGTTGGCAATGAGAAAACATCATAATAAGCAATATTATGATCTGCCTGTCTTGCTGAATTGTTTGCATAATCATGATTACCCGGCGATGGCCACAAAACATGGTTCTTTGTTAAGTTACCCTGGTAAATATTAAAGAAATTACTTTGGTACTCTGCGTCTAAACCATTTTCATAAGCGTTGTCGCCTAACAACAGCCATGCGTTTGTATAATTGCTGCCATTAAAATTCAGGTAAGCATTTCTTACACTCAACTGGTTCGCAGAATTATCACCCATATCACCCATAGCCAATACTCTTATTTTTTCTGTACTTCCAACAACAGGCATTGTTTTAAAGTAATTATTTGCATCTCCTTGCAAAGTTTGCGTGGTAGAACCAATACTATAATAATAAAGAGTATTTGCAGAAAGACCAGTTAGAGTAACTATATGTTCTGTTGTATTTGTATTGTCAGTAAATGATTGGGTAAGATTACCCGCAGAAGTTCCATAGTTTACTTTGCTATTCGTAGGTGCATCTGTTCTCCAGCGTATGACGATGCTGTTTTGTAATGCCATATTCATATATGGCCCGCGGGTCAATGAAACAACATCGGTGCCGATCAATTGAAGATCGAAACTGATATCCGTACTGGTTAATGCGTTCTGATGAATTTCAACTGCGATCACATTATTGCCACTAACAAAAACAGAAGGACTAAAACTAAAAGTTTGTGCCGTAGCGCCATCATCACTGGCGAGTGTTGCTAACGTATTGTAGGCCGCACCTGCAGCTAAATTATTTCTGTAAACTTCCGCTCCATTTACATAGATCGCAATACCATCATCTCTTTTTACATTTCCTAAGACGGAAGTAAATGAAGAAGGATTCGCAATTGAAATTATTTTACGAAAATAAGTAGTGATATATTTATTATTCGCATCAGGGCCATAGCTAACTACGGTTGCTTCATCACCGTCACCATAACCAAGCTGTGCATTGCCCGATGCCCATGCCGCATCACTAAAACCTGTGCCTCTCCATGCAGTTCCCTGGTTGGTTCCATTGTCAAGATATTTCCATGAAGAGCCATAAGCAACTAAGGTTTGTGGTCCTGAAAGTGGTGCATCTTGTACAGTGAAATTCCAGGTTGTGGCATCAGTAATACCTGCATAATTATTATTAGAAAGATCTTTAAAGGCACCGGCTGCTATTTCAATGTTTACTGCAGCGTTATATGTAAGATCGGCGGGATTAATTGTAGCTGTATTTCCTGAAACAGAAACGGCAGCGGAGGTTATATCAATTGTTTGCGTGATGACGCCACCTTCTTTTACTAAGATATTCCCAATTCCTTTCTGAATATTTTCACTAAAAGTAAGAACAAGGTTTGCAGTATTAGATACAAGAATTGCATTATCGGTTGGTGAATAAATAGTAACTGTTGGAGGAGTAAGATCGGGAGCAATTACAGTAAAATTCCATGTGGCGGCATTAGCAATGCCTGCATAATTATTATTAAAAAGATCTTTAAATGCGCCTGCACTTATTTCAATGTTAACAGCTGCACCAAAACTAAAATCCGCAGGATTGATGGTTACTGTATTTCCCGAAACGGTAACAGCTGCAGATGTAACATCAATTGTTTGTGTTGTTACTCCACTTTCTTTTATCAAAATATTTCCTGTTCCTTTCTGAATGTTCTCACTAAAAGTAAGAACAAGGTTTGCAGTATTAGAAACATTGGTTGAATTATCGGCAGGTGAATAATTACTCACTGTAGGTGGTGTCACATCTCCTGTGCCATTCAATTGCAGATCAAAGAAAAGATCAGGTCCTCCATTTGCAAACTGGTGAATTTCTACGGCAATTACATTTGTACCTGTTACCAAACTTCCTGCACTAAGTGTTGTTGTTTGAATAGCTGTTCCATTATCAGTGGCTTCTGATGAAGCTTTAGTTGTATAAGAAATAGTACCGGTTGGCATATTGCTACGGTATCTTTCCGTACCATTAATATATACTACCGCCCCGTCATCTCTTTTCAGGTTAAGTGTAAAGCTGCTGTACAAAGAAGCATCCGCAATGCTGATCATTTTACGGAAATAGGTAGTAACATGTTTCTTCTTGCTATTGCCTCCAAAGCTTACAGATGTAGTAATGCCGCTTGTTCCATATCCGAAAGCAGCGGTACCGGTTATCCAACTGGCATCATTAAATGAAGTGACTCTCCACCCTGTTCCCTGGTTACTTCCATTGTCAAGATATTTCCAGGAAGAATTATAATTGATTAACGGGGTTTGTGCAGTAAGTAGAAAAGATAACAGCAATGCTGTTACGAGTAGCAATGAATTTTTCATAAAGCAAAGGTTGGTTTAAAAATTAGGAGTATAAATATACAAAAATGAGAGGGCAAGATTTGGAGTTTAATAAAGAATTCAATTCGTATAACTACGGCTATTGCTCTTCATCTCTTCCTTTGATCGTTCCCTTTTTCCATGCATTATTCAGATCCTCAAATTCCTTTATATCATCAGCAGAAAGCTCTTTGCCTGAAAGTTTTTTCAGATCAGGCTGACCTGCATTTACCCATGCCGTGTACCAGAAGGAAGCAACAGCATAAATGGATTGACGCATCCTTCTTTCAACCATGCCATTTAATTTTTTATCGTATGCAATAGAGAAAGCAGAGGAGTATTGGCGGATGATCGTACCGTTTCTTTCTTCAAAAGAAAATTTTTGATCAGCAGGAAAACTTTTACTTAATTCTTTTTCAAAAAGTAAAACAGAATCGGATGCTTTTGCACTTTCCAAAACTCTTTGCCAGATAAAATCTCCAGGGTTCTTTATATAATCAGCCTTACCAATAAAAAAATCCCATTCCTTTTCCGATAACAATTCAGGAATACGGCTTTCCCAAAAACCATGAATGCCTCGTTGATCTGTAAACTGTCCGTTATGATTGCTGTTTGCATGCAAGGGAACGTGTGCATCGGCAATATAATGCCCGAGCTCTGCTGACAGTTTTAAAATTTTTGCCTGTTGTTTTTCTTTAAACGCTTCAGTTAATTTATAAAGCATTGTTTGCACCCACCAGGGCACAATACCATATTCCATCAGTGAATCTTCAGAAAATTTTGCAATCGCATCATTCCATTTCCGGGGTAGATCTGTATAGGGATAACTTCCGTAATGATCAATATCGATATAATGCCTTGGACCTTCCTGGGCTATTGCATAACGCCGCATATCCGGATCAACAGCATGCTCTGAAATAAAATCAATGTTGGGTTTATACAATTGCATCATCTCCGGCGGCAATAAAAAAACTGAGAAGTAATTTATTTTTTTATGACCATAAAAACCCCAGCAAAATGCATGAAGTGAAATAAATGAGAAAATGATAAAGAGTGATGTTTTTCTCATGAGGGCTATATGAAATGATCAATTCAGTTCCTTTAACTCTGTTTTTTTCACATCAGACAGATCAACAACACCACCGGTCACAGCATACTTCATTGCTTCTCCGGAAGAGATATTGTTTATCTTTTTTACTTTATCTCTTGGTAAAATATAAAGTTGACCAGCAAAATTATATGCCTGCGGAACGTATACGGCTACTTTATCAACCCCCATTTCAAATTTTTGCATTTCTTCATCTGTAAGGAATCCGATGATCCACACATCTTCCGCAAAAACATTTGCCAACACCGCTTTATTAAATCTTTTCTTGTCTCCCGCAAATGCTTCAAAAAAGTCCCGTGTACTTGTATAGATGAATTTTATTCCAGGCGTTTTTTCCAACCAATGGTCAAAAAGATTGAAAAGCTTTGATTGAATAAAAAATGAACTCAAATAACCGATCGTTATTATGGCAACAAGGATAACCAAAAATCCAAGTCCATAATTTTTTACTTCATATCCTACTACATTTCCTTGCGTGTCTCTAACAGCTTCGCGGAATATTGGAACCCAACCATCTACAGTTGAAATGACCCAATAAATAGAATAAATGGTAATTGCCAAAGGAGCGATTATCAACAATCCCTGGAGGAAATATTGAATGACCTTTTTCCACTTAAATGGTTCTTTGGGAAGAATTTTTTTAAACGCTCCATCATTTTCCATAGACCAAATTTAGGACAAAGAAAAATGGACGGGCGGCAAAATATACTGAAGGAAACTTTGGCAACGTAAAAAGTTTCCTTAGTTTTGTCGGCCCGAAAGCAAGGGGTCGTGATTATGGAAATACAAGAAAGAATAAGACAGAAAGCGGATGAATTGTTTCGCCGGTTCGGGATCCGTTCCGTGACAATGGATGAGATAGCAACGCAACTCGGCATGTCAAAAAAAACGATTTACCAGTATTATACGGATAAAGATCAACTGGTAGATGCAGTTGCGATCGATGAAATACATTATTCACAGGAATGTTGTACCAGGGACGCGGCTGTTTCAGCAAATGCAATTGAAGAAATATTTCGTGTAATGGAATTTGTTGAGATCATGTTCAGAAACATGAATCCTTCCATGCTGCATGACCTGGAAAAATATCATCCCGCCGGCTTTAAAAAATTCCTTGAGCATAAAAACAAGTTCCTCTATGAGATGATAAAGAAAAATATTGAAAGAGGGATAAAGGAAGAATTATACCGGCCTGAAATTGACATCGAGATCATGACCCGCTACAGGCTGGAAAGTCTGATGATTGGATTTAATACAGAATTATTTCCGCCTTCAAAATTCAACCTTGCGAAACTTCAGCAGGAGATCATTGAACATTTTTTATATGGGCTCGCCACCTTAAAAGGATATAAACTCATTTTAAAATATAAGCAACAAAGATTAAACAGTTGACCTATGAGATATTTAACGAAAACCATTTTGATCGCTTTGATCCTCGTAAACCTTTTTCATGGAAATATAAATGCGCAGCAGCCGCAACCTCCGCAGGTTTACCAGATCACAGCCAAAGATGCAATAGACATTGCATTTAAAAATTTAGCGGATCTGAAAAATGCAAGGCTAGATTATAAAATAGCCGAAGCAAAGAACAAAGAGTTTACCGGACTCGCATTACCGCAAATAACTGGATCTATGCAGGGAAATCATTATCTCACTTTGCCATTGATCCAATTTCCTGATGGATCAGAAATCCAGATCTATGATGTATTGCGGCAGGAAGGAGTGAAAGATGGATCAGGAAACCCAATTACCAAGAAGGGTGAATTTAACTATCGCAATTTTAGTTTTATAACTCCATGGAATGTGAATGCGGGTCTTAGTGTTAATCAATTATTATTCGAACCACAGGTATTTGTAGGATTACAGGCAAGAGATGAATTGCTGGTTAACAGTGACCTTCAGTTAAAAGTAACAGAAGAAAAGGTAAAAGAAACAGTATACAGAAACTATTATGGTGTTTTAATATCCCAGAAACAATTGGGGTATTTAGTGGAGAGCATTAAGCGATTGGAAAAGCTTGTGCATGATCAAAATGAAATGTTCAAAAATGGTTTTGTGGAGAGACTTGATATTGATAAAACAACTGTTAACCTCAATAATACAAGAACATCTGAGATCCAGCTTCGCACTGCAGTGAACAATGGCGTGGCTTTGCTAAAGATGAATCTTGGTTTAACACAAGCGGATAGTCTTGTTTTAAAAGATACTTTAAGTTCCGAAGGGATCAGACAAGGAATTCTTGAAGATGATTTTAGTTATGAGAACAGGAATGAAATAAAACTTTTAAACAGTGCTATCAAGCTTCAGAATTATGATATACGCCGTCATAAGTTATCTTACTTTCCAACAGTATCCGCCTTCTACAATTTCCAGGAAAATGGCCAGAGACAGGGAGGAGATGCCTCAGGCTCTCAACCATGGTTTTGGTATAATACCAATCTTGTTGGTATTAATCTAAATCTTCCAATTTTCGATGGCTTTCAAAAAAAGAATAGGATCACGCAGTCTAAGTTCACATTGGAAAAGATCCAGAATACACTTGACATGACAAAGAAGTCAATTGATATGGAGAAAACGGTTGCAAGAAACTCACTCATCAATGCAATAGTTGCCATGGATGCACAGGAAGAAAATATGGAACTGGCAGTAAAGGTCTATAACTCCGTAAAGACAAAATATGAACAAGGAGTAGGTTCAAGCTTTGAATCGCTCCAGGCTGATACAGATCTGCAACAGGCACAATCAAATTATTTCAGAGCGATGTATGACGCAGCTCTTGCCAAAATCAATTACCTGAAAGCTCTTGGAAAATTATAATACTATATATAAACTATTTAAAATAAAACCGGAAACCATGAATAAGTTTTTGATGATCCTGATAACCGTAACTGCAATGATCATTACATCGTGCAGCAGCGGAGCTAAAGATGAAAAAGGA
>VBAS01000201.1:0-3847 GCA_005882975.1 Bacteroidota bacterium
GTTTTAACTGCCGGCATGTCCCTGGTTTGTGAAAAACCAGATAGAAACATTACCATCATCAAGGGTACAAGAAGAAGGCATTTAATAGCCATGCAGTTAGTTAATTAGCTAACGACAAATATAATTCAATAAATCTGGCCTTCATAAGTAATATTGCTAACGTCGGAGAAAAGCCAATCCATTGATGTTAAACTAGTTCATCTTCTTTTTTAAGGTGCTTACCTGCTGATGTAAATTGGTCACAATATTGGCCAGTTGATTTATGTCCCACCGCTGTTGAGATACAGCGCGGCTGATAACTACTGATGCCTGCCACAGTTCTAATACGTCGTCTGAATTAATATGATAAGGCTGGTAAGAAGGGTTATCACTTACAAGAGTCAGTTTATTTTTTGCCTTATTGTTTTTGTCAATCCTTTTATAAACGATGCCCTCAGATCTTGACACAACTATATATGTATAGTTATTTTTTACTTCATCAAGCGTTTCCACTTTTTCTCCCACAATTATTGATCCGCTCGGTGTTGGCAACATTGAATCACCCATAATTTCAAATGCACGATAATTGCCACCTGATAACATCGGTAATGTAAATGTGTTCAATTCATCAATATAATCCGGGTCGGCATATCCATTTAAGTAGCCAGCTGCCGCTTTCATCGGTACAAAAGGTATATCTGGTCTGCCTCCGGCAAGTTTCATCGCTCTTCTTTTTGCCAGGTAATTTCCTTTGTTCTCACTCAGATCCTTTCTTAAAACATCATCCATTGAAAGTTTAAATATATCGCAAACGATCTCCAGTACTTCAAGATTGGGCTTTGCTCTTTCTTCTTCATAAGCTCCCAGTAAGGACCGTTTGATACGAAGTTTGTCAGCAAATTCCTGTTGTGTCCAGCCACGCAGCTTACGCAGGTATTTCAGATTTTGATTGGCAATATTCATAAGAAACTAATTGAGTTAGCTGCAAAATACTAATTTTTTTGGTTTCTCAAAAAACATTTTTGTTAGTAGCACACGGATGACACTGATTAAATGGATTTTCACAGATTTACTTTGCGAAGCAGAATAAAAGAATCCGTTGTCATCCGTTCCACCCGTCTCATCCGTGTTCCTTCTTTTATTTCGGGAAGCCTCAAGTTCATTTTTATATGTACGTCCTGAATTTTTACAGAATTCCTTTTGGCAAGCCGGAAAAAACAAAACATTTTTGCTTTAGAATAAGAACCTATGTCAAAAACTAAGAAACCAGCAAAAGCAACGGTAAAAAGATCGGCAGCTAAGAAAAAAGAAAAACCAGTAATCCTTATCACCAATGATGACGGAGTATCGGCACCGGGTATCAGGAACCTGGTGGAAGCCGTAAAAGATCTCGGAAAAATAATAGTAGTGGCACCTGACAAACCTCAGTCAGGAATGGGCCATGCGATCACTATCGGATCGCCTTTAAGATTAAGTCCTGTAAATTTTTTTGAAGGAATAGAAGCTTATCAATGTACGGGCACCCCTGTTGATTGTGTGAAATTGGCAGTTGATAAAGTGCTTCACCGCAAACCTGATCTTTGTTTAAGCGGTATCAACCACGGCGCCAATCATAGCATCAATGTTATATATTCGGGAACCATGTCGGCTGCGGTTGAAGCAGCCATTGAAAGTATTCCTTCTGTAGGTTTTTCATTGCTTGATTATAGCATTGAGGCCAATTTCGAACCAGCAAAAAAATATGCACGCATCATTGTTGAAAAATTATTGACCGAACAGCAGGACAAGCATATGATCCTGAATGTAAATATCCCGATGGCAACCGAAGAAGAAATAAAAGGAATAATGATCTGCCGTCAGGCATATGCAAAGTATGAAGAGGATTTTATTGAGCGCCATGATCCGCATGGCCGAAAATATTTTTGGCTAACCGGAGAGTTTGTAAACTTCGATAAAGGCAAGGACACCGATGTATGGGCATTGGCGAATAATTATATCAGCGTGGTTCCCGTGCAATTTGATATGACCAATTACGTTCTTAAATCTAAATTTGAAAAAACGTGGCAACATTTATCTTAAAAAGAGATGACCTAAAGCTTGGATTAGTTCTTGGACTGATGGGACCTGTACTTGGTCTTATCATTGTTTATTTCCTTAAATTTTCTTCATTTGGATTCATGGACTTCCTTGACTATTTTTTCAATACAAGGGGATTGATCACTTCCGTCGGAGCTCTTTGTCTTTTAGCTAATGCAGTTTTGTTTACTATATATATAAATACACAACGTGACAAAACAGCTAAAGGAATTTTTGCTACTACTCTTGTATATGGTATAGCGATCCTGATCATTAAAGTTTTTATTTAGGTTACAAGCTTTGGTAGTACTATGAAGCTTCTGTTGCGTCGCACTCTTGTACATTTCATATCGTTATTCAGCATTTTATTTCACGCAAAGACCGCAAAGATGAAATCCCAAGGCGCAAAGAAATTCTTTGCGCCTTGGCGAAAACTTAGCGCCTTTGCGGGAAAAATACTTTCAGATCAGGTAGCATTTTGGAAGTAGTATGCCTATTAATCATTTAATGTATTTTGCAACTCTTAATGAAGTATTACATTATAGCGGGTGAAGCCTCAGGCGATCTGCACGGCAGCAATCTTATTAAAGAATTGAAGAAGCTCGATGCTTCAGCAGTGATCCGTTGTTGGGGTGGCGATAAAATGCAGCAGGCCGGAGGTGAATTGGTAAAGCATTACCGTGATCTTGCTTTTATGGGTTTTGCAGAAGTGATAAAAAATATTTCCACCATCCTTCAAAACCTGAAGTTTTGCAAAAAAGATATCGAACAATTTCAACCTGATACTTTAATTCTTATTGATTATCCGGGATTCAATCTTCGAATTGCAAAGTGGGCAAAACAAAAAGGACTGCGCATCATCTACTATATTTCACCACAAGTATGGGCATGGAAAGAGAATCGGGTGAAGATGATGAAAGAAACGATCGATAAAATGATCGTCATCCTTCCTTTTGAAAAAGATTATTTCAAAAACAAATGGAACTGGGAAGTGGAATATGTGGGGCATCCTTTGGTGGAAGTAGTCGAGAGTCAACAGTCCATAGTCCACAGTCTACGGTTTTCTGATAAATCAATTATTGCGCTACTGCCCGGAAGCCGTAAACAGGAAATTTTAAAGAAGCTTCCGGTGATGCTGGAAGTAAGTAAAGCATTCCCTTCTTATCAGTTCATAGTTGCCAAAGCGCCGGGTGTGAACGATGATTTTTATTCTTCTTTACTAGATCCATATAATAATGTAAGCGCTGTGTCCGGAAAAACTTATGATCTTTTGATGCAGGCTAAAGCTGCACTAGTAACATCAGGAACGGCGACACTAGAAACCGCTTTGTTTGGAGTTCCTGAAGTGGTTTGTTATAAAGGTTCTTTCCTTTCTTATGAAATTGGCAAACGCCTGGTAAAAGTAAAATTCATTTCATTGGTCAATCTTATCATGGATAAATTGGTGGTGAAAGAATTGATACAACATGATATGAATGTAAAAAACCTTGAACACGAATTACACGAATTGCTGACGAATGAAAAACGAATTGCTGAATTGAAAAAAGATTATGCTGTTCTAAAAAATGTATTAAGTGAAAAAGGAAATGCTTCTTCAAAAGCTGCACAACTCATCCACGATCTTACTTTAAGAAAATAATTTTATTGCCAAAATGATCAGGCACAGAATAAAGATCAGGATGCTCGTCCTGTTTATCCAATGCATTTTTCTTATAAAATCAGTATTGGGCCTGTTCGGATCGGGCTTACGGAGATAAAGATATTCTGCTATTTGTTTGAAGACTCCCATAGA
>VBAS01000201.1:3877-9299 GCA_005882975.1 Bacteroidota bacterium
ACTTCGAAATAACAATCCAAAAGCTGTATTGTTCACAAGTTTTAATTATAAAAAATCCCCGGCAATTCGGGGATAATTATTATTGGTACTTATGAGAACAACTTATTCTTTCTTTGTCTTTTCCATCGGCAATTCAGGTATCCTGCTCCACTCCTGCATGGAACCATCATAGACCTTTACGTTATAGCCGAGTGAACGACCGGTAAGATAAATAACACTGGCCGTTTGACCGATGAAGCAATAAGTAACCACTTCTTTGTTCTTATCAGGTAACACTGCCTGGAAATTTTTTAATAGTACTTCAGTTGGTTTTATATTATTTACTGAATCTATCATATCAGTATAAGCCAGGTTTAATGCACCGGTGATATGACCATCTCTTGGATTACCTGTTGGGTCGCCATCATAAAATCTTTTCATCCTTGCATCCACTACTTCCGCTGATTTTGTTTTCAAAGAATTCAACACATAATCTTTATCGACTAACAATGGAGCTGAAGAAGTTGCTACAAAATTTCCTTTTTTAATAACTGGTAATTCTTTCGTTACAGGGAAGCCAGCTTTTTTCCATGCCACCAGTCCGCCATTTAAATAAGACACCCTGTCTCTTAATCCAAGATTTTCCAGTGTAATAAACATTCTTGCAGTAATGCTTACATCCCCGAATGCATGACATAAAACAATTTTAGAGTCTTTGTTTATTCCAAGTTCCTGTAAAACTTTAGTGGCCACTTTGGGATCGGGCGGGTTATAAGTTCCTTCAGGTGAATTTGCTGTTAACCAATCGGGCCACAAATATCTTGCACCTTTTATATGTTCATTATCATAATCGAGCTTTAGAAAACTTGGTTGAATAATAACAAGATTGGGATCACTCATGTTATCATTTACCCATTGTGGGGAAACGATGACATTCTGTGCTTTTGTGGCGAGTGTGATCATAAACAATACAAGCACAACAAGAATATTTTTTGACATAAAGTTAATTTTAGGTTGACAGCAAGGTAAGAATTACGTATACAGAATTTAAAGTTATTTATGATAGGCGGCGAAGAAGGTGTTCAAAGGGAACATCTATTTGCATTTACTTATTGAAAGCGCTTAGAATGTACTTCTTCATAGTTTATCCTTTTATTGTTTTAAACCATTTTTATTTCTCACAGATGACACGGATTATCACAGATAAGAATTCCGTGCAAATCTGAGCAATCTGTGAGATTTTATTTTTGATTAAAAACTGAGTATGCGAAAAAACTCTGGCCATGGCCCCATCTCTTCTTTGTATTGCTTGGCCATCACTCTTGCTATTTGCGCAATATGAGTGAGGTCATGCGCAACCCATGTAGCTAATAAATTTCTCAATGTCACTTCGCCAAGTTTTGGATGCATTCCTTTTTTGTCAAGATCAGTTTCTGTTAGCTTTAATGATCTGAACCATACCATATTTTCTGCTCTTACTTTTTCAAATTCATCCAGCAATTGCAATAATGTTTTGCCTTTACTTTCTTCATATTGTGCAAAACGGTTCCATGGAACAAAGGGTTTTGATAGACCAAACTCTAAAATAACTTTTGTCCTTGCTGTCCAATCCGTTTTTTCACCATGAATTAAATGGCCTATAACATCATAAGGAGAAAACGTTTCGGGTCCTTCATTATTCATTACCCACTCATCATCCAGACCAGTGAGCAAGGCTTTGAGAACTGATGGAGTTCTTTCCAGAATTTGATAGGATCTTTCAAGACTGTATTTCATTTCTTTTTCCTTGTTGTTTTCTTTGCTGTAGACTTCTTACTTGATCTTGCATGTTTATTAAAATCCAGTGCAAGCTTTATCCAATATTCCAGTTTCTTTTTTGTTGTTAAAACATTTTCATCAACAAACACAAAACCTTTCATAGTTCTGCCGGTAAATTCCATGGGCCTTGCTCCTTCCTTTTCCATCACTTCCTCATTCTTTGCCGGATCAAATCTTACCATTAATCTTCCTTTATTTACACCAACCCACATTTTATCATTTACCATAAAACATAAGCCACCGAACATTGCTTTCTCTTCCACATTTTTATGTGTTTGAGCAATGAGTTCTCTCGTCATATTGGCAAGTTTTTCGTTGTATGCCATAGATTTTTGTTCTCACAGATTACACAGATTTACACAAAATATTTTTTATGTCAATTAATAATTCTTACAAGGCTTTCTTTATCTTTTAGACTGCTTACATTGAAATTTACGAGGAATCCAAGCTTCTTGCCGGACAATCTCAGATAGGTAAGCACTTGCTTCTTATGAACATCGTGTAAAGTCTCAATCGATTTTACTTCTATTATTACTGAATCTTCAACAATAATGTCAATTCGAAAACCTAGCTCAAGTAAAACGCCGTTATAATTAACCGGTAGCCCTACTTGAGAAATAACTTTTAATCCTAATTGCATAAGCTCATACATCAATGCTGCTTCATAAACACTTTCTAATAATCCTGGACCGAATGTTTTATGAACTTTGAATATTGCGCCTCTTATTTTATATGTTAAATCGTTTATATCCATTGAGAAAATTATCTCACAGATTACACAGATGAACACAGATCTTTCTTTCCCCGAAACCCGTGACATCTGTGAGCTTTTTATCCTTTCTCACAGATTATATGGATGAAAACAGATTTATTTTCCGTGAAAATCTGTGATATCTGTGAGCCATATTATTTTGACACGGAATGTAAACCGATCCTGTTTCCTTCGGTATCTATTATAACCGCCATGAAACCATACTCCGGGCTGATCTCTGTTTTTGGAACCATGATCTTTCCGCCACCCGCTTCTACTTTATCCAATACATTTTGCACATCAGGATTTCCATTCAGATAGATCAGTGGTCCGTCTGTTGAAGATGGTTTATGAAATCCATTTGTAAAAACCAATGCTCCTCCCACTCCTGTCATCATATTATCTAATGGAAACATTCGCATTTTTATATTTTCAAGATCAAGCGGACTTAATTTAATACCAAAAATTGTTTCATAAAATTTTGTTGCCCTGTCAAGATCGGTAGTTCCAATTTCGAACCAGCTGATTGCATTATTCATTTTTTATTTATTTAATGATTAAGATTTATTGTTGCTGATATAATCTTTCATTGCACTCATTTTTCTTTACCCGTTCTTTCCAAACACTCATACCACCCAGCATGTTGGTCACATTTTTAAATCCATTTTGTGTAAGCATATAACTGGCTCTCGGGCTGCGATGACTATGTGAACAATAAACAATGATCTCTTTGTCCTTATACTTTTCCAGTTCGCCCATTCTTGACTCCAATTCTTGTACAGGAATATTGATAGCATTTTTTATCGCACCAAATTTATCCGGCGCATTACCATTAAATTCTGCCACTGTACGAACGTCGAGGAACACAACATTCTTTTCATCAGGCGAACACATTTTATCGGGTTCAATGTTCTTATGTACAATTGTTGACTTGTCAACAAGATTCATATTGCAGTGACTACAAGTACCCGGCTTATCATAAACAGCCGAATCGCAATCAGCTCCGCATGGAAGACAAGTGTAAACAATAGCCATTGATTTTGCGGTGCTCTTATTGGAAAAAGAATACAGTGAGATAACAAGTATTGAAATAATCAATAGCACAATTGATGTTCTTTTCACTGACAAAGGTTTTATTGGTTAATATCTTTCCCCTCTTTCAATTTTGCAATGTTTCCATTCATTGCAGTTTTTGCAGCATCGTTTGGCGCCTGTGCCAAAGCCTTATTTGCATAGTCCAATGCTTTTTTAAAATCACCTTTTGCAGAATAGTATGACATATAGCCTGCATTCACCATGAATACATCGCCATTCTTTTTTTGTGCAGCATTAAGTACTTCCATCCACCTGTCTAATCTTTTTGCAGTGACCAGCGAACGACCATATTGCTGAAATTGAGCGGGAACAGCAAACACCAGTGCTTCATTCATAGTAGAATCAGCTTCTTTTAACCTGTTTAATTTTGTATAGGCAGAGCCCAATGTGCTTAATGTTTGAAAGCTTTTAAAGCTGGCAGCCCGTTGACTCCATGCGAGTGCTTCATCAAGATTGATATTTTTATTTATAAAATAATTTGCTGCGGAAGTAAGAAGAAGTGGATTGAAACCACGTTGACCTGCTACCTGGTCTCTCATTCTTGCCAATACGATATTGTCCACGTCAACATCTACCCTGAATGGAATGGATAATTTTTCCCATTGCAATGCGATCACACAATATTTTTCTCTTTGCTCTATAAATTCATACTTCAGCCATTCAACACTTTTATCCAAAGCAACTGGTTTTACATCTACACGCAATACATCATTTTTTTCTTCGTAGAAAAAGCTGCCCCAGTTATCCGCCTGCTTAGAAAAGATCACCGTGGCTTTATCTGGATACACAGCCATATATAAACCATAAGTACCGGCTTTGACATCTTTTCCTTCTACTTTCACATCATGTTCAAAAGTTATTATTGTTGTTTCATTAGCACCCGCCCGCCAGGGCATGTCATTTTTATTTGTATTTAAATTTTGTGATGCAAACCCATAAGGTATCAGTGTACCCCATATCTTCCCTTCTCTTCCGTTTACATCCGGTCTTGAATATTTTATAGTAATACTTGTAATACCCACTTCTTCGGTTAGTGTAGCTCTTGGATTACCACCGCTTGGCGGCAGATCCATTTGTGCTATGGTTGTTTGAAAAATTGTAAACAAAAGAATAGATGCAGCAATTAGCTTTTTCATGATCGTAGTTTTGTTGTGTAAAAATTTATTCGCTTATAATGGCGTTTTTGTTTCTTTTAATCCTTTTGATTGCAAATAGTCAAGCAATTCTTTTGCATCATCCCCACCCTTTTGTGCATGATGCAATAACGTTAAACCATGCGGGCCTCTCGCATTTAAATAGCCGGGATACATATCAAGATATGCTTTTACTATTTGTGTTTTACCCAACATAGTTAACACAAATAAATTTGTTCTTGCGCCCAGTCCAATAAAATAATTGGCAATTTCTTTATTTCCAACATGACCCGCACCTTCGAGACCCGTTTCAAAATCACCATTGCCCCAATCCCATGTTGCATACAATAAAGTCGGAAATTCTGTCAACATCGATTTTACTTTACCAAGATCTCCATGACCAGCAATTACAAAATCTTTTACTTTTTCTGCCGGCAATGGATCGATCGCGGGTTTATTGACCGGTTGCATTTGCTGACCATTCAATAAATAAGGAACGGCAACAATTCCACCGGCGCCAATGGCAAGCTGTTGCAAAAAAGATTTGCGTTTCATAACAATTGATTTCACTAAAGGTCAGGAAAATTCAATTGCTGCGGCTGCCGCCTATCACGACTATTGTTCATTTAAAATGGAAAACTATTCC
>VBAS01000201.1:9307-12831 GCA_005882975.1 Bacteroidota bacterium
TCATATTCGATGGTCCATGTTTTTCCTTCGTCATCGCTTCGTTCGCCAAATTGTCTTACTTTATCGTTATCTATTTTAGTAAATGTGAGTCTGCGCATAAAATTTTTACCCTTTGGATCCATTACTTTATCTGCATAGTAAACCATCTTACCATCGCTACCTGTCCCTCTTAAAAATTCAGTTGTGTTACCCGTATTATCAACCCATGTTTGCTGCCATTGTTTGGTAGCGACATTATACATATTAAAACTTTTACCGGAATAAGTTAGTCCTTGCTGTGAAGAAGCACTTGTCCATTCTTCCAATACCACGCAACTGTCAAGCATGATACTGATCTTACTGTCACCTGCTTTTTTTCCATTTGTTGCAAATGCTTCCCAATTGCCTACCCAAAAATCAAATTGGCGAAATACAGGAAGACTGCAGGGCTTTTGTGCAATTAATGATTGTGATGAAAGAAGTAACAAAAGAGGAAATAATTTTTTCATACAGTTAGTTTAATTCAAGACCGCACACATCATTAAGATGTTGTTTTGTTTATCATGTAATATTCCCCTTCATCAAGTGGATGTATTTGCTCTCACAGATGCCACAGATTTTCACGGAAAAAAATCTGTGTTCTTCTGTGTAATCCGTGAGAAAAACAAAAAGCTCACAGATGTCACAGATTTTCACAGAAAAAATTTATGTGAGTCTCTGCTTACACGACAAGCAGGCGTGTGATCAGTGTGAGAGATTTTTCAGAGAAAGAAATCTGTAATGGGTGTGGTCGGTGAAAAAAAGTTCAAGGATTGGTTTGAACACTTTGTTTCTGCAGATAAAAACATCCGCCTTGTTTTCCTTCGCCATCCCATTGGCCATCAATAAAACTGGTAGTGCGATTAAGGTTACCGTACAATACAACTTCGGAACCTTTTTTTTCTGTAAGAATGCAGGAGATAACTATTGCTGAATCGCCAATAAGTTTATACGTACCGGTTGTTTTAAGACAGGCTTCATTGAAGTTGCAAAATATTTCGGCTGTGTTTTGTGGATTGATCTTAACGGTAATTGAGTTGATCTCACTTTCGGTTCCGAAATAGCCTTTCCACGTACCACAAACTTTTTCGGTTGAGGGATCGGAAGTTTTCACAAATGAGGAAAACAATACGGCAAGGATGATTACTAAAAATTTCAAGTTTTAACGGATTAAGCTACTAATACTTCACAAATCTAAGGATTGAATCCAATCCTCAAAATAGTAAATGAACTATCTGGCAAAAGATGATAAGAATCATGCCAATTGAAAGTAAATGAAGTTTGATGAGTAAAATTCAATCTCCCTATTTTTGCAATCCAATTTTCGATGGGGGTTTAGCTCAGCTGGCTAGAGCGTTTGCATGGCATGCAAAAGGTCACCGGTTCGACTCCGGTAACCTCCACAAAAAAGGTCATCCCGAACGCTTTCGGGATAACCTCCACCATAAACGGGTCATCATCCCGAACGCTTTCGGGATGTTCTCCACCTTAAAAATCCTGTAATACCGGATTTTTTTTATGCCCGACACAGTGTGTCAGTTACTTCCTTCGGCCGGCCAATTTTGAAAGTTGCCAAATAGCAAAAAACGGAATGATCCTTCTAACAGTATGGCCATCAACTAACCTGGGCACGATCATCAAGCTCCTTACATCCCGGGACTTTACTATTCCAAACTCATTTTCCCCATTTCGGGGATTTTATTTCCTCCCCGAAAAAGTCTGAAAAAAAGGGGGAAAATCCATTAGAATTTACGGGAAAAGCTTATATTTTTGTTGGCTTCGATTACCACCCTAAAATCCTCTCTATGAATAACCTAAGTTGCGCCAATTACCTTGAGAAGCCGTATTTATTTAACCATAAAATCGGCAACATGAAATTTAATTTTTACGCAAAGAATTTTATTCTTTTTTATTTCTCGTTATCACAACAGAAATAAATTTTCCGCAACAACTATAGAATCCAAAAGTCAGCATTGACAGTTAATGCTGCCCATCCTTTTTCGCAATATCCTTTTTTGAAAATCATTTTTTGTTGAATCTGATTAGTAAAGCATAAAAGCTTTATTGGAACGAACCGTATTCTTATCTGTGAAAACTATTTGTTACCCATGAAGCTTTTATAAACAAACCAAAGTTTATAAAGAGAAATTGACTCGAGGCGTGAAAAATATTAACCCTTTATCTAAAAATTCTTTTAGAAGCTTTCTTCATAAAAGGAAGGCTGTTTTAATTGGGTTGGTCGTCATGGGCTTTGGTGTTTTCATGGTCGGACAAACAGTTCCAAATAATTTTTTCAAAAAAATATTTTCTCCTCAAAAGGTTTCGGTTGTAAAACATAGCATAGCAAGTAAAAAGAATGCACCCCGTATTCGTGTTGTAAAAAAAACAGTTATTGCTGATGCAGAAAAAAATTTAGCACAGACCATAAATTGTCCAAATAACACAACAATCTGTTTAACTGGTGGAAACAGTACATATACACAGCCTAACAATGGTGCACTAGATGCAACCGGAGCAAATGACGCTTCATGCACCACAGGAATCGCAACGTTTACATATACTTCAACAGGCTCTGTTAATCCTGCAACGGGTTCTTCATTGAATGGTGCAGTATTTGGAATTGGCACATCCACAGTTACATGGATGAGAACAGATGGTTGCGGTAATACCGCAACTTGTTCCTTTACTCTAACTGTTTATCCTCCGCTAATTCCTGGTTCAATAAATAATGCTCTAGTAAATGCATGTACGAGCTATAACCCTCCTGCATTAAATGTTACAGGAACTTCAGGTGGGTCTGGTGCATATACTTATCAATGGCAATTGAATGGAGTTAATATATCAGGAGAAGTCTTATCATCTTACGATCCTCCCCAACTAACTACTGCTGGAACTTATGTATACAGCTGTGTTGTGAGTGATAATTGTGGCAATTCAATTTCAACGAATACAAAAACGATTAATATAGTTGCCGATCCTATTGTCACTGCAACGGGTGGTGGCGCAGTTTGCATGGGTGGAAGCAAAACATTAAATGCAAGCGTTTCCGGTGGTACAGGTATAATGAATTTTCAATGGCAGAGCGGTCCATCATCCACTGGCCCCTGGACTGATATTAGTGGGGCAACTAATCCAACATATTCTGCACCGACTTCTGCATCAGGAACATTTTTTTATAGAGTAACGTTATCACCAAATGTTGCATCATGTAACAATAGTAGTTCAACAGTAACATTAGTTGTAAACACTTTACCAACTGCTACAATTACCGGAACTACTTCTCTTTGTCAAAATGCTGCTTCGCCCAATATTACTTTCACCGGTGCTAATGGAACTGCTCCTTATACTTTTACATATACGATCAATGGCGGAGCGAATCAAACAATAACAACTTCATCCGGTAACTCGATCACTGTTGCTGCGCCGACAGGAACTGCAGGAACTTTTACTTATGCATTGGTAAGTGTGAGCGATGCAAATACTTGTTCTCAATCTCATACCGGCAA
>VBAS01000201.1:12906-13446 GCA_005882975.1 Bacteroidota bacterium
CAGGAGCAAACGGAACCGCTCCTTATACTTTCACTTACACTATTAATGGTGGCGCTAATCAAAATATAACAACTTCATCTTGCAACTGGGTTACTATTGCTGCTCCAACTGCAACTGCCGGAACTTTTACTTTTGTTCTTGTTAGTGTTAGCGATGCCAAAGGTTGTTCTCAACCTCAAACTGGTAACGCAGTAATTACTGTTAACCCTACAATACCAGTAAGTGTATCTATAGCTTCAAATGATGCTGATAACACTATTTGTGCCGGTCAATCCGTAACCTTTACCGCTACTCCAACAAACGGCGGATCATCGCCAACATATCAATGGAGAATTAATGGTTTGAATGTGCCAGGTGCAACCAGTTCTACTTTTACTACTTCAACACTAACAAACGGAGCAGTAGTTCAAGTAGTGTTAACATCAAGTGCTGCTCCTTGTGCTACAGGCAACCCAGCTACAAGTAATAGTATTCCTATGGTTGTAAATCCAATTCCAGCTACTCCAACCGCAGGAAGCAATAGCCCCGTGTGTGAAGGAT
>VBAS01000201.1:13515-15268 GCA_005882975.1 Bacteroidota bacterium
ACAGCAATGGCCGGAACTTATAGTGTAACTGTAACAGTGAATGGCTGTACCAGTGTGGCAGGATCAACAAACGTTGTAGTTAATACAATTCCACCAACACCAACAGCAGGAAGTAATAGTCCGCTGTGTGCAGGAACCACTATTAATTTGACAACACCATCTGTTGCGGGAGCAACTTATGCATGGACAGGACCAAATAGTTTTACAAGCACATTACAAAATCCAACTATTGCAAGTGCAACACCAGCAATGGCTGGAACTTACAATGTAACTATAACAGTAAATGGTTGTACCAGTGCGGCAGGATCAACAACCGTTGTTGTTAATTCAGCTCCATCGGCACCAACAGCAGCTAATAGTGGGGCTGTATGTGTTGGAGGAACGATCAATCTTTTAGCAAGTACTATTAGCGGAGCAACTTATTCATGGACGGGACCAAATGGTTTTACGAGTGCATTGCAAAATCCGAGCATAGCTAATGCAACTGCTGCGATGGCCGGAACTTATAGTGTTACGGCAACAGTTGCTGGTTGTACCAGTGCTGCAGCAACAACTAATGTTGTGATAAATCCAACGGTGACCCCATCGGTATCAATCACCTCAACTTCTACATCGATATGCGCTAACACTAATGGTGGCAATTCAGTTCCGGTAACATTTACCGCGACACCTACAAATGGAGGAGCTTCTCCAACTTATCAATGGCAAAATAATGGAGTAAACATTGCAGGTGCAACGGGTTCTACTTATACGACCTCTTTTCTTGCCGCTCCAGGGCCAAGAAATATCACAGTTGTAATGACATCAAATGCTACCTGTGCATTACCAGCAACAGTTACCAGCAACACTATAGCTATGACGGTCGTTAATAATGATCCGGGAAAAGCAAATACCCCAACAAGTGCTACTGCTTCGGTTTGTCCACCAGCTAGTGGAATTCAAATAACAACTACACCGTTAGCTGGAGCTACTACTTATAATTGGAATCTTCCTCCCGGCTGGACCATTACTGCCGGAGTGGGTACTAATACAATTACTGTTTCTGTTGATGCAACTGCACTTGGAGGTAATAACAATTTTAGCGTAAATGCCGGCAACGCATGTGGTTTTGGCAATTCTTCAAATACTTTCAAAATTACTGTAGGTACTTTTGCTGCTGTAGATGCTGGTCCTGATCAAAATGTTTGTACTGGTGGAACAGTTACTTTGGCTGGATCTTTTCCTGGAACTAACAATTCCGCAGTTAGTGTTACATGGAGTGCTCCGAGTGGAACTTTTTCAAATATCAATTCCCTTACATCAACATATACACCAAGTATTACAAGTGGATCTGTAACACTAACTGCTACTACTAACGATCCAACAGGTACATGTGCGGCGGGAACTGACCAGGTTGTCATTACAGTTAATCAACCCCCGGCTATTACTGTACAACCTGCGTCACAAACTTTATGTTCAGGAAATAATGCAACATTTAGTGTTACAGCAACAGGAACTAATCTTACTTATCAATGGCAAAAAGGTGGAGTAAATATTGCAGGTGCAACTTCTTCAACTTATACAATCAATAATATCGCTACAACCGATGCAGGAAATTATACTGTTATTGTAAGTGGCGTGAATCCATGTCCACCAGTTACTTCATCGGTTGCGGCTTTAGTAGTGAACCAGGTTGTTGCTATTACTGCTCAACCCGCAGCTTCTCAAACTTTATGTGCAGGAAGTCCTGAAACCTTTAGTGTTACTGCAACAG
>VBAS01000202.1 GCA_005882975.1 Bacteroidota bacterium
CATCTGTTATTTCATCTGGTGTGGCCAAAAATGGTCCTAGGGGCGCAAACGTATCACAGCTTTTTCCTTTTACCCACTGACCAGCTCTTTCCAACTGAAATTCTCTTTCACTGTAATCATTGTGTAAAAGATAACCGCCTACATGATCTAATGCAACGGCTTCATCGACATATGTTGCTTTTTTACTGATCACAACTGCAAGCTCAACTTCCCAGTCCGTCTTTTTACTGTTTTTTGGAATAGTTAGATCATCGTTTGGCCCAACGATAGCAGTAGTTGCTTTAAAAAAGATAACAGGTTCAGGAGGCAGTTGCATTTTACTTTCAGTCGCATGATCAGAATAATTCAAACCAATGCAAATGAGTTTAGAAGGTCTTGCAACTGGTGGACCAAGTCGAATATCTCTTGAAATTTCCTTTAAAGTTTTTTCGCTGATAATTGTTTTAAGCAATGACAGGCCATCAGTCTCAAAAAACTTTTCATCGTAATCATGAATATTAATTATTACACCGGGTTTTTCTTTGCCGGCTGAACCAAAGCGAATCAGTTTCATCAGTAGTTTTATTTTAGATCTAATTGAATAATGGTGTCAATATCATCCAGCACAACTCCATCCATATAAATAAAAGTTCCTTCGGGTTGTTGTTTGAATTTTATTTCCTTATTCCCATTTAATAAAAAGGCCTTTGATATCTTTTCTTTTAATTCAGGAATAAAAATAAAAGCAGGATTCTCTGGTTTATTAAGAATGTGCATATAAACCGTTTTGTTCTTTATGGTCATGGTTCCCCAATCCTTTGGCGAAATTATATTTCCCCTGGTTCCATAAATGGTTTGTCCATTCTGCTGCATCCATTTACCAACTGCTTTTAAAGTGTCAGCAAATTCCTGTTGAATAGTTCCATCAGGCATGGGACCAACATTCAATAAAAAGTTTGCATTATAACCAGCCGCTTTCACTATGTATTGAATTACTTTTTTTACTGACTTATAATTTCTGTCAGTGATATTAAAACCCCAGCTGTCGTTCATTGTCTCGCAGGTTTCTAATGGTAATGCAGAAACTGATGCGCCACCAAATCCGGTTGTATTATGCCCGGGCAGATCCTTTTCAAATGCCTGGAAATCCTCACCCGGAATTGGTGTCAAATGATGATTGTTACTGATCAAACATGCCGGCTGTAAACTGTGAATGAGTTTATAGATCTCATCATAATGCCAGTTTACTTTTGATACTTGTTTTTTATCCTGATCATTATCCAACTGATCCCAATGACCATCAAACCAGATCCCTGATATTTCTCCGTAGTTAGTAAGTAATTCAGTTAATTGAGCTTTCATGAAATTGATATAATGCTCCCAATTGCTTTTTTCTGTTCTGCCTGTTCCTTTCCCTGTTCTCCCGGTTTCATATTGATAATCGCTGCGATACCAATCAAGCAAAGAATAATAACAGAAAAGCTTCATCCCTTGCTTATGACATTCATCCGCAAGCTGCTTCAATGCATCTTTGTGATAAGGCGTGTTTGTTATTTTCCAGTCAGATTGTTTTGTATCCCAATTGCTGAATCCATCATGATGACGGGTGATAAATGTGATATATTTCATTCCCGCCGCTTTTGCGATGCCAACCCATTTAGCGGCATCGAAATTCTGAGGGTTAAAAATTTGTACCAGTCTTGTATATTCATCTACTTTTATATTCCTGTTATTCATTACCCACTCGCCTGCCCCAAGTACACTTGATGCGCCCCAGTGAATGAACATGCCAAATTTATTATCCTGGAAATCTTTCCTGGCACCTAAATTTTCTGGAGTGGGTGTATAAGACTGCGCATTTAGATACAAGCCAAGTAAAACTGAAAGTGAAATTAAAATTGATCTTTTCATATCATTTTGGTTAAGCTGAGTGCAAATAAATTTTAAAATGCATTTTTTCCTCCTAATCCCAATAATCACACAAATCCCGATTCTGATTTAATTATTGAGTTTAACAAAACCTCCATCAACAAGATAATCACACCCCGTAATAAAAGATGCTTCATCACTGCAGAGATATAATGCAAGTGCTGCAACTTCATCCGGGGTTCCCATTCTTCCTATCGGCTGCGTTTTTGAAAGCTTATCAAACATCTCTTCTTCTTTACCGGCATAATTGGTTTTTAAAAATCCATCTACAAACGGTGTATGCACTCTTGCAGGCGAAATAGAATTGCAGCGAATGTTTTCCTGCAAATAGTCTTTTGCAACACTTAATGTCATGGCCATAACTGCACCTTTTGTTGTGCTGTATGCAAACCGGTCAGGTATGCCCACATGTGCTGCGACGGATGCCATATTGATAATACAACCACCATCTTCTTTTTTTAATTGAGGTATTGCGGCATATATACAATTATAAACTCCTTTAACATTTACCGACATTACCCTATCGAAATCTTCTTCTTTGGTATTATCTGCTTTGCCTATATGGGCAATGCCAGCGTTATTGACAAGAATATTTATTGGACCAATACTTTCAAATATTGCAAGCACTTCTTTTTGATCAGCAACATTACATTTATGTACAAACGGTTTTCCGCCGTCATTTCTTATTTCATCAGCAGTTTCATTCGCTGTATTTGTATTCCATTCAAGAATATGAACAATGGCTCCCTGCTTTGCAAAAAGTTTTGCAATTGCTTTTCCGATCCCGCTGCCACCACCGGTGATCACAGCAATTTTATCATCAAGACGAAACATTTATTTGTTTTATTTTATAACCTTTCCATGCAAACCATGCCACTGCTATAAAGCAAAGTAAAGGTATGATATAGGCCTTTTGCATACTGCCCGTGTAATCAGAAATTCCGCCCATCAGTACCGGTGCCATAGCGCCACCAACAATTGCCATAACCAGTAATGACGATGCCATTTTTGTTTCTTCACCCAATTCCTTTATTCCTAAAGCAAAAATTGTCGGGAACATGATCGACATAAAAAACGGAACGGCTGCGACTGCATAAACAGCAACCTTGCCATGTGTATTTAATGCAATAACAAGTAAAAGAATATTGATGATCGCATATATCAACAATAACTTTTGCGGTTTAATAAATTTCATGAGAAATGTACCGGCAAAACGGCCAACCATAAATCCTACCATGGCGATCGATCCCCATAAATAGGAGGCTGGTTTTTCGCCCAGGTCCATTACCTGTTTTGAAAAGCGTATAAAAAAACTTCCTACACCAACCTGTGCACCCACATAAAAAAACTGTGCAATTACAGCCCATCTTACATGAGAATGACGCAATACCCTTAATGAAAAACCTGTATGCGCATCAGCTGAATCTGACTCTTTTACTTCCGGCAGCTTGGTTAAAAGAAACCCTATAGTAACGACTACTACAACAGCAGCAATTATTAAATAAGGAATTTTTACTGTATCGGCCTCAGATTGTAAATACGCATTGAGTGTTCCATTTGCAGCCATTTGATTCAATTCCTCTTTTGTATGCTCGACACCGGATAAAATAAATTTGCCGCCAATAAGCGGAGCTACAAATGCACCAACTCCATTAAATGATTGCGCAAAATTTAATCGCTGTTCCGAAGTTTCTTTCGGTCCTAATATTGAGATGTATGGGTTCGCAACAGTTTCAAGAAAGGTAGCACCTGAAGCAAGTATAAATAATGCTGCTAGAAATAAACCGAATGTTCTGCCTGATGCTGCAGGTATGAATAATAATGCACCTGCTGCATAAAGACATAATCCAATTATAATTCCTTTCTTATATCCATATTTATGCATCACTAATCCCGCCGGAATGGCAATGGAAAAATAACCAAGGTAAACAGCAAGATCAATGAACGATGATTGTGTGTCGCTAAGCTGGCAAGCTTTTTTTAAATGAGGGATCAGGATGGGATTTGTATTATGTAAAAAAGCCCAAAGAAAAAAAAGACTCGTGACAAGTATAAAAGCAAAAAGAAAAGAGTTCCTGTTTTGGTTCATATAAGCATTTGATTAATGAAATAATAAAGCCGCTGGTATCACTTCTTTCTTTCCACCTTCTGGCTGCATAGAAACTTTTAATGAATTGCCGCCGCCACTATCAAAGTAAAGAACTTTTATTTTATGATAACCTTTTTTCAATGCTGCCTTGCCGTTTTTCTCAACATTCCCATGATCACCATCATTATTTACTATCTCTTCATCGTCAATATAGAGCATGCTACCATCATCTGAGTCGGTAAAGAAAGTGTAAATACCGTCTTTCTCCACTTTAATGTAGCCAGTGAACTCAAATGCAAACTTATCAGTACGTTGCTTTTTATTATTTGAAATTATATCAGCTATGCCGGTTGATGTTGGGTTACTATTAATAGAATTAAGATCAATTTTCCCTGTTGGTTCAAAATACCGATAAGCAATACCCGGTTTTGCATTTGAAACTTTTATCGCATTCTTCCATTCATATGTTTTTATTTCTTTTGTCGATATAGCACTTGGAATTTGTTCAGGAGAATTTACCGATGATCCGCTCATCATTGCAATAGCTTTTATGGTTATAGTCTTTTCTGCTATAAATGGAGTCTTATATAAAATAGAAGATTGGCCTGGATTGGACCCATCAATGGTATAATAAATTACGTTTGCGGGATCTGTATTCATGATCACAGTTGGCTTCATTACATTCTTTGAATAATCGGTTTTGATTTCGGGTTTTGATGCATACTTACCGAAATTTTCGATCTTCAATGCATAAGCATAAGGCGCTTTTATTTTGTTAGGATTGTATTCTGGTAAACTGATCTCAACATTTGCCCCAGATTGTTTCCATTGCAAATATTCTTTGGTAGAAAGAAAACTGATTTTAGTTCCTGCGGGCAGCGCTATATCTTTTAAAACAAGCTTTCTGTTATCAAGGTATTTTGGAAATATTGCATAAAGGTTATTTGTGGTTGGATTATAAGTATAAAAAACTTCTTTTGCTGCATACCCGGGATCTGGATCAACAGTGAGCTTTAACATAACATCGCCTTCACCTTTCCAATCTCTTTTTCCATCACTCCATTGAAATGGCGTTTTCCATTTTCTTGTATTATAAATAGCTTCTCCATTTATTTTCAACCAATCACCCATTTCTAATAAACGTTCCTGCATGATCGGTGGAATTTTCCCATGCTCATCAGGACCAATATCCAGTAAAAAATTTCCCCCACGACTTACTTTATCAATCAATGCAATTACTAATGATTGGGTAGAATTATAATCCCAGGCATCTTCTTCACGATTATAACCATAGCTATAACCCATGCCGCGGCTTTCTTCCCAATCATGATCTTCAAAATCAAGATTAGGCTGGTATTCTGGTGTATAAATACCACCATGATTAAAACGAACACCGGCACCCCAGCGATCATTCACTATCACTTTATCTTTCACCGGGCTTTCATTATATAACCATGCAAGAAATTCCTGGTTCTTCCATGTTTCAGGAGGTGCATCCCAATCCCCATCCGTCCAAAAAACTTCTGGTTGATAATTATTGATGAGCTCCTTCATTTGCGGCCACACATGTTCAGTTGCATATTTCTTCGGATCACTTTTCCAAAGAGGGTTGAACCATTCGTATAATGAATAATACATTCCAGCATGAACAGAAGTTTTGCGAACCGCCTTAAAAAGATCACCTATCAGGTCTCTTTTGGGGCCAATATCTTTTGCATTCCAGGGAAAGCCCCATGT
>VBAS01000203.1:0-5513 GCA_005882975.1 Bacteroidota bacterium
CCATTTTTTTATTTTAATAATTAAAGTTTTCTCGATTTATTTAGAATGTTCCAAAGTCCCCTTTAGGGGATTTAGGGCTAATCAACTATAAAAGGATAATTCTTATCCATGTAAACATCTTTCAGCACTTCATCATCACCAGGCCATGGACTTTCTTCAGCAAACTTTACAGATCCCGCAACAATTCCATCGATCCTGTCATCGATCACCTTCAGATCTTCTTCTTTGGCAAAACCATTTGAAAGAATTGTTGCACGTACCTGCGTGAGTGGATCCTGTTCTTTATACTCATCCACTTCTTCCTTACTGCGATATTTCTGCGGATCACTTATGGAGTGTAACGATACGTTTTCATTTCAAGTAAAGTGGGTCCACCTTTTTCTCTTGCTCTCTTTACCGCACGGCCCACTGCCTCATGTACAGCTTCAGCACTCATACCATTTACGGTATCAGCCGGCATTTCATAGCCATCAGCCAGTTTATAAATATCAACTACATTACTTGTACGCTCAACCGAAGTACCCATCGCATAATTATTATTCTCGCAAATAAAAATTACAGGCAACTTCCATAACATAGCCAGGTTGAATGTTTCATGCAAAATTCCCTGGCGTGCAGCGCCATCTCCAAAAAAACAAAGAATTACATTATCAGTGCCGCGGTACTGCTCAGCAAAAGCAAGACCGGCGCCAGTTCCGATTTGCGCACCCACAATTCCATGTCCACCCCAAAAACCTACTTCCTTTCCAAAAAAGTGCATGCTTCCACCTTTGCCTTTTGCACAACCAGTTGCCTTACCATATAATTCGGCCATACAACTATTCACATCAACACCTTTTGCAATAGCCAAACCATGATCACGATAAGCAGTAATAAATCCATCTTCAGGACGAGTGGCTGTCATACATCCTGCCGCAATGGCCTCCTGCCCGATATAGGCATGAAAGAATCCACGGATCTTACCTTCCATTTTATATTTCTCTTCGGCCATCAGTTCAAACTGACGGATAAGCTGCATTAGCTCATACCAATAGAGATATGTTTCTTTAGAAAATTTGGTAGCCACAGGCTTCAAAGTTGGGGTTGATTCTGCCATAAATTAAGCGGGGGCAAAAATAAGGCAAACTTGCCAGATTTCAGATCGCATATTTAGATTTAAGACGAGTATTTTTTATATGGTTACCAGCTTTCTAGCCTTGGTTTGGCGTCCCTTGCGTCGCACTCTTGTACTGCATCAAGTCTATTCAGCTTTTATAGCACACGAATGGCACGGATGCGACAGATTAAAGCGGATTGAACAATGAAAACCGTGAACATCCATTCAATCCGTGTCATCCGTGTTCTTATTTGCAACTAAAAACTAATATTGCAACCTGTTTTGTTACAACTACATTTCATATCAATCACTCAATTTAAAAACTACAGCAACCGTTCATTTCAATTCAATGAACGTATCGTCGGCATTTGTGGTAACAATGGTGTCGGTAAAACCAATTTGCTGGATGCTATTCATTATCTCTGTTTTACCAAAAGTTATTTTACAAGAGATGCCCTAAATATTCAAAACGGGCAAACAGGTTTCAGAGTAGACGGAGAACTTGAACTAAATGAGAAAAAAGAAAAAGCAGTTTGTATACTTCGTGAAACCGGTAAAAAAGAGTTTTCAATAAATGACTCAGGCTATGAAAAATTTTCAGAACATATTGGTCGTTACCCCTGTGTTATCATTGCACCTGACGATATACAGATCATTACTGATGGCAGCGAAGAGCGGCGAAGATTTTTAGATGCCCTGCTTTCACAGATAGATAAAGAGTATTTACAAAGCCTGATCAGCTACAATAAAATTCTTCTGCAGCGAAATTCCCTGCTAAAAAGTTTTTATGAAACAGGAAACAAGGATCTTTCGCTGCTTGATGTGTTTGATCAGCAATTGCTAAAGCCCGGAGAATATATTTTTAAAACCCGAAAGCAATTTCTCATTTCATTTTTGCCGGAAGTGAAAAAACTTTATTCGGAAATCGCAAGGCAGGAAGAAGAAACAGAACTGCACTATCAAAGTGAATTAAATCAATGCACTTTTGCTGAACTATTGCATTTAAACAGGCAAAGAGATATGGCCGCACAAAGAACTACAGGTGGCATTCATCGTGATGAGCTGGTCTTTAATCTTAGTGGTCAGTTATTCAAAAACATCGCTTCACAGGGTCAACGAAAAAGTTTGCTCTTTGCATTGAAACTTGCAGAAATGGATGTACTAAAAGAAAATAAAGGTTTCCCTCCTCTCCTTTTATTAGACGATGTATTTGAAAAATTAGATGAAGACCGCATTGCAAATCTTCTTCGCCGTGTTTGTATTGAAAACAATGGACAGGTCTTTATTACGGACACGAATGAGGAAAGGCTTTCACAACATTTGAATGTACTTGATACAAAGTACCAGCTAATAATACTATGAGATGACAGTGGGGAGATGATAGACGACAATTCATTATTATTAAAACTTTCTCACAACTATCATCTATCAACTGTCATTTATCATCTAAGCAACTATCTTTGTGAAATGGGTGAATATTCAATCGGTGACGCTCTTGATAAGTTTTTAGAACAAAGTCGCCTCAGGGGTTCTATCCAGGCATTGCAGATCGGAGATGTGTGGGAAGATATCATGGGTAAGACGATCGCAAGATATACGGAAGAGATCCGAATCATCAATGACACTCTTTTTATTACTACTCATGTCGCTCCTCTAAAACAAGAACTTATTTTCCAAAAAGAAAAAATAAAGCTTCGTGTAAACGAAGCTTTAGGTAAAAAAATAATTAAAGAGATAGTTGTTAAGTAAGGACTCCATACCGGGTATCTCTACCTACAACAGCATCAAAAATTTCCATTCTATTATTTACCGCCTCTTCCAAAATATCTTCTGAAGAAACAATGCCACGGAATGAATGGATCTCAAAAACGGGTAGATAACGAACATGATGCTGACGCATCAATTGCATACATCTTTCCACCGTGTCATCTGTTGTAGCTGCGGGTAAGCCTTTATTCATTATATCACTAACTTTCGTTTTATCAGGTTGCTTATTAGTGATAAATACCTTACTTGTAATGTCATGTTCCGTTAAAAGACCAACATATTTATTATCGTCCATTACAATAAGATAATCGACATTTTCATGACACATGCGGCTAAGCGCAGTATCAGCAGAAGAACCGGGAGAAACTGTGTTGAAATGAAGTTCTTTTTTGGCAAGAATCGAGGTTATTTTTTCCATACGCACAGGTTTAACAAGTTAAGGAAGGTCTTTCCAAGTTACGAATAAAATTTTCGGAAAAAGTCTGATCGTTGTCATTGTGCAAAAAATATTCCAAATTATTTTTCACCATGACTTTATGAAAGCAAATGTCTGTTCCCAAAATGAAAATAGAATGAAAAAGCTGTAATGAAATTGTAAATTTTATTTTGACAAATCTATTGTACCCGTACCCTCGGATCTACTACACCATATAGAACATCTGCAAGTATGTTAATGAGTATAAAGAATGTGGCCGAAATAAGTACAGAGCCCATTACGACGGGAAAATCTAATTTTTCAAGTGCATCAACCGTTACTTTACCGATCCCCTTCCATCCGAAAATATATTCAACAAAAAAAGCTCCTGCAAGTAATTCGGCAAACCAACCGGTTACAGCTGTTATAACCGGGTTCAAGGCATTGCGCAAGGTATGTTTCCAGATCACCTGCATCTTACCCAGCCCTTTTGCATATGCAGTTCGGATATAATCCTGGTTCAGAATATCAAGCATTGCACTGCGGGTAAGTTGTGTGATAATAGCCAGCGGACGAATGCCCAAAGTAAAAGCTGGTAAAATAAGATTATGCAGCGTCCTTTTTCTTTCGCCTGTTATTTCATCTACATCAAACCAGTTTCCATTAATATGCAAACCTGTCCAATCTGATAATAGAAATCCAAAAATATAGGCAATGATAATACCCATAAAAAAAGAAGGCGCCGATATACCGACAATACTCGCAAAAACAGATGATGTATCTACCCATGAACCTTTTTTGACAGCCGCGAGTACTCCTAACGGTATCCCTATTACAACTGCAATCAACATTGCGGCGAAAGCAAGGATCAGCGTTCCGGGCATTGCTTCTGTTAACACACTACCAACTTCCTTTTTTGTTTGATATGATTTGCGGAGATAGGGAATCTTTAAACCTACCTTTTTCTCTCCGCCAATAAAAAAACCTCTTAATTTCTTTTCCTTGATCTCATTTGAAGAATAGATCGATATCGGGGAAACATCATTTACATAATAGAAAAATTGTTTCCATTTCGGTTGATCAAGATATAGTTCTTTGCGAATATTTGCTTGTGTTGCTGAATCCCCGGTTTGCCCCATTATAAGGCGTGACGGATCGCCAAAACCCTGGAATAGAAAAAAAACAAGAATAACAACACCCACTAATACCAGCAGGCCATAAATAAGTTTTTTTGTAATAAATCTTAGCAATATTTATAGTTACAGATGTATGTTATTTCCTGATCACTGCTAATGCTTCCTTAAAATTAGCATAGCTCCATTTGCCAGCCACAATACCTTGCTTCAAATAATATAGTGTTGGATTGGACCTCGCTGCTGTACGGATCGCTGTGAAATCGCAATTAAGTACGGTAATGTTTTGAAAACCCATTTGTGAAAAGATCTTATTTGCAAGGTCACGATTCGAGGTTACAAAATAAAAGGGTATTCCTTTTTTGTTTGCTTCTGCATACACAGCAAGTAATTCATCTTTCCATGCAGGAGTTGTGCCCGGCAGATCAGTATTAAATAATAACAATGCCTGAGGTTCCGATAAAATAACGTGGGTTGAATCGCTGATTGTTGCATTGCCAGTAGAATCAGTACTGCTTGCACTGGTTAAAGAAAATCCTTTGATTGGCGGTTCATTGTTTTTTCCTTTCCTTGCTACTTTATCATAGCGGTTTTTAAATTTATAAAGCGAATCATTAAAGTCTGCCGGGAATTTGTCTGCAGTGAATTCCACTTTCTGTCCTTGCTTTTCATAGACAAATGTCATGACGATGCTATCAGGAACCGCATTTGCAGGCACTTTCATCTTTTCAGGTATACTGTTTCCTTTTTTGAATGGGAGACAATCAACCGGCGGTAAATATTTTAATGCATACCATTGTAATCCAAAACTGAAGATCGTTACTAAAAGCATCAGTGCCGTGTTCGATCGCGGAGCGAAAAGTGGTTTAATATGTCTCCGTGCAAAAAGAATAACAAGAATTAATGCAGACAACAGGATGTCTTTATAAAATGAATACTCAGGAGTAATTTTTATACAATCACCAAAGCAACCGCAATTGGTAGGTCTTCCTGTTTTATAAGTATAGCCAGTAAGTATTGTAAAAAATATCATCAGCAATAAAAGTATCCAGCTAAATAATTTCATCCGCCAGCCAAGAAGGAACGCAGCCCCTGCAATTAT
>VBAS01000203.1:5521-10103 GCA_005882975.1 Bacteroidota bacterium
TCATTGTTATAGATAAAAACAATGTATGGCCGTTAAAGAAATGAAATAGATCCATCAATGCGTCTTTCAGAAAAAAACTACTTGTAGTAAGATCGGTGGTCCATACTTCGAAGTATTCCTCCATCTTGTAAGCTGTTCCAAGCGGATCGTTTGCTTTGACAAGACCCGAGAAAATAAAAAGCAACGCAACAAAGACCCTGATGATATTGATAGCTATTTTCATTTATTGTTTTAAATTTTTACTTTTATTTTTTTACTTTCTCCTCACTCATCAGCACCAAGGCAAACACCGCATAGTTCACGATATCGAGATAGTTGGCATCAATGCCTTCGCTTATGATCGTTTTTCCTTCATTGATCAAGATTTGCCGAATGCGCTGGAGCTTCATCAAAATAAGATCAACAAAACTTTCCTGGCTCATGCTTCGCCATGCTTCACCATAATCATGATTTTTGTCCTGCATTAATCTTTTTGCAATACCCACTTTTTCATCAAACATCGGCGAGATCCTTTCTACCGGCATTTCTTCAGGATCGTTTTGTGTCAGGTCCAATTGCAAAAGGCCAATGAGTGCATAATTTATAATCCCCTTGAATTCCGCGGAAATATCATCTGCTACTTTTTGCTTCCCTGTTTCCTGTATCGTACGAATACGCTGCGCTTTAATAAAGATCTGGTCAACGATTGAGATCGTTCTTAGTACTCTCCATGCTGTTCCATAATCCATTGCTTTTCGCAAAAAAATTTCTTTACAGGAATGGATCACTTCATCGTATTGCTTGTCGGTTGTTGTCATATTCGTAAATGCCGAATGGTGAATTGCTTATTGTCAATTGTCTATTGCATATTGACCATTCACTATCTTTATCGCCAAAAATAACGAACAAAAATCGAATGTTTACACTGAATTGCAAAGGAAGGTTATTGGTAATAGATAAACCAATTGTGATGGGTATTATTAATGCCACACCAGATTCATTTTTTGCTGGCAGTCGGTTCAATAGTGTAAATGAAATTGTAGTCGAAGCGGAAAAAATGCTGAATGATGGCGCCAACATTTTAGATATTGGCGGGCAAAGTACAAGACCCGGAAGCGAATTAATATCTGCAGATGAAGAAATAAAAAGAGTGATACCAGCTATTAAAGCTATTACTAAAATAAATCCCGAAGCTTTTATTTCGATCGATACTTTTTATTCAAAGGTTGCAATAGCAGCTGTTGAAGCAGGAGCTTCGATCATTAATGATATAAGTGCCGGTAGTATGGATAATAGGATGATAGCGACAGTTGCTGAATTAAAAGTGCCTTACATTCTAATGCATATAAAAGGCACCCCACAAACCATGCAGCAAAATTCTAATTATGAAAATGTAACTCTTGAAGTGCTTGATTATTTTATTTCAAAAACCCATGAATTACAAAAAGCCGGTATTACTGATCTAATTATCGATCCGGGATTTGGATTTGCAAAAACGATAGAACAAAACTTTGAGCTATTGAAAAATCTTTCTGTTTTTAAAATGCTTGACCGCGCAATTATGCTTGGCCTTTCAAGAAAATCTACTATTTATAAAACACTTGGCGTAAATGTTAGCGAGGCATTGAATGGAACAACTGTTCTAAACACCATTGGATTAATAAATGGCGCTTCCATTCTCAGGGTTCATGATGTAAAAGAAGCAAAAGAAACAGTGAAATTATACTCCGCTACTTATAAATAAAAACCTCTTTCCAATAATTGAAAAGAGGTTTCATTAATAATATCGTGTTATTAATTTGCTTTTGGAAGATTTTTTGCCGCAAGAGAATCCATAATTTTTTTATCTGCATCTGCTTTTTCCTGCGTATCACTTACGTTTAATATGTCTACGTCAAAGACAAGTGTAGCAAATGGTCCGGCAGGTCCATCTTGTCCGTAAGCAAGTGTTCCCGGAACAAATAAAGTGCCCTTTCCTCCCTTATTAAATAACGGGATACCATCATGCCATCCCTGTATAGCATTTCCGGGCCCTACTTGAAATACATATACTCCCGCATCAAACTGCTGATTATTTATCAGCCCTTTACCAGAATATTTTACTGTTACAAATTTTCCAACTGCCGCAGGTTCGCCATTTCCTTTTTCTTTTATAAGAACATAAGTGCCTTTAGGAGCTCTTACAGGTGTTATTTTATTTGCAGAAAAATAAGCCTGCATTTCTTTTTCTTCTTTTTCTTTTTGTTTGGCTTGTGCTTCCTGGCTTTCTTTTTCCTGGCGGGGTTTATCTTTTGCCATTTCTGCTTCATAATCCTTTCTTGCTATGCTATCAACTCTGAATACCTCAAGAATTTTAATATATGTTTTGATCTGATCACCTTTTTTTGCAAAAGGAATTTGTTGTTGCATTCCTTTTTTAAATAATGTATCAACACTCTGGGTGGTTACAACACTGTCACCTTTTCTTAGCATCGTAAATAATTCAAAGGGACTATAAGAATTTGCATCCTGCGGTGACACTCCAAAAAACTGGGGCATTTTTCCATGGCTATCATACAAAACCGAATCATTGATCTTGTAGAGCACATTAAATTTTATCACATTATTGAATTTGGCAACAGAATCTTTGGAAAGATCTTGTAAACCAACCCGCTTTTTGTTTTTTGGTAATCCGCACTGCACGATAGCATTACTATTGCCAGCACAGCAGAAACGATCAACGTAATTTTTGCTTTCATTGTTTTTATTGTTATTGAAGTAAATGTATATTCTCTTTCATTGCTATATGAAAATTTTTCACCGTTTCATCAAGTGATAAAGAACTTCTTCCCCCGGATGCATTATAATGTCCGCCCCCTTCAAAATATTTACGGGCAAAAGTGTTACAATCAAAATCACCTTTGCTGCGAAAACTCCATTTGCGTTCTTCATCCCTGTCGATCACGATAGCCACAAGTTTGATGCCTCTTATACTTTGGGGATAATTTACGAGACCTTCCGTATCACCGGTTTTCACCTGGAATCTTAACAGGTCAGACTTCGGAATCACCAATAACACGGTATTGTATTCATAAAAAACCTCCATCCTGTTTATTAAAACGTGACCAATGAAACGCATCCTGTTCTCTAAAAAATTATCAAAAAGATCATTGTGCACATGCATGTGTTCAAGACCACGTTCTTTCAGATCGGCAACAAGCTGATGCACTGCGGCAGTTGTTGATGAAAAACGGAATGATCCTGTATCTGCCACCACTCCTGCATAAATGCAATCGATCATTTCCTTTGTAAACTTATCACTGTGACCAGAAGCGTAAATAAAGTCATAGATCATTTCACAGGTGCTTGACTTATTGGTATTGCTTATTCCCCACTCAAATTTTTTTTCATCTGGTTGCTGGTGATGATCGATCAAAATTCTTGGGCATGTAACATGTTCTAGTTTTGTTGCCAGGTTCTTTGTACGATGCAACGCATTAAAATCAAGACAAAAAACCCACTCAGCCTGGTCAAGGATCTTTTCTGCTTTTTCTTTGAACATATCATAATCTACTACCTCGTTACAGCCTGGCATCCAGTTAAGCCAACCGGCCCAATTAGTTGGTGAGATGATGGATATGCTATGGCCAAATTGCTTTAAAAAATGAGAAAGGGCAAGTGATGCACCCATTGCATCAGCATCGGGTTTCTGATGAGGAACAATTACAATTCTTTTGGTCTGATTTAATAAGGGAAAAATATCTTCTATGGGTTTCATAAACGGCTGCGAAGATAAGGGATTGTTGTTTGAGGTTTGAGATTCGAAGTTTGAGGTTAGGGGACCGCTAATCAGTAAACAGTTTTTTAAAAGAAACATCAAACTTCAAACTAGAAACTTCAAACTTTCGCATACTTTTGCGGCGCAAAAAACAAAGTATATTATGAGTAATCGAACATTGACAATGATCAAACCTGACGCTATGAAAAGAGGTTATGCCGGTGGCATACTCGACATGATGATCAACGGCGGGTTTCGTGTAGTAGCATTAAAACAATTGAGACTCACAGCTGAAAAAGCCGGAGAATTTTATGCAGTGCATAAAGAAAGACCTTTCTATGGTGAACTGGTTGAATTTATGAGCAGCGGCCCTATTATCGCTGCTATTTTAGAAAAAGAAAATGCAGTAGCTGATTTCCGTAAGCTGATCGGGGCTACCAATCCGGTTAATGCAGAAGAAGGAACCATTCGGAAAAAATATGCAACTTCAGTTGGTGAAAATGCAGTGCATGGAAGCGACAGTGATGAAAATGCAAAAATTGAAAGTGACTTTTTCTTTTCAGCACTTGAAAGATTTTGATAGAAGTTAATTTTTAAAGAGCCATCTTGTTTAAACGAGATGGCTCTTTTATTTTGAAGTAAATGTTTAAGTTAATTTCATCATCCCTTTTTTATAAGAATTGAAAATCTTTCTGCATTTTCTTAGAGATCTTATTTTATGTAATTAAGCGTAATAAGAATTATTATAATTAGAATGCCAACCAGTGATATGATGAATAAATAGTCCGCAACGATCTCAAGCCGTTTTTCAATTATGTGATTTGATGTCCGGATCGAAAAAAAGGA
>VBAS01000204.1 GCA_005882975.1 Bacteroidota bacterium
TGATCGGCCCGTCTTACTCTGTTACGATACCATCTTCTGAATTAAAGACTGATAATTTTTTACAGGTGATCGTTACCAATGGCATGGCTAATCGCATTATTGATCTTGATAAAAGAGGTGTGCAATGGAAGAAATTCTATAATATAAATATGTCGGCAAGACTTGCAGAGGACCGTGGACCGGATGGATTATTTACATCAGCTAAGTGGCAACCTAAACCTTCTGGTTTGATTGGGCGGATAACTCTCACACCTTTAAAGTTTGTACAGTAAATGCCTAAGACAATCCTTCTTTTTATTTTTTGTTTATCCCATCAGAATGAAATTGGAAGAAAGACTCAAAAAAATATTTACAATTCTCTTATCCAGATATTGCGAAAGCTTACAGGGTTGCGATGATCCTGGAGCAGCAAAGGTTCTTTTGCTGCATGTACCTCATACTTTGGAATACCGATGAATTGCATAGAGCCCCATAGTTCTACATTGTTCTGTATTAATACACCGTTTTGAAAAACGGTCATACGGGCAGGAGATTTAAGTGTGCTATCATTTTTAAATTGCGGAGCTATAAAAATAATATCGTAGCTCTGCCACTCACCCGGGGGTCTGCACACATTCACCATTGGCATATATTGCTTGTAAACACTTCCTGCCTGGCCATTGGAATAAGTAAGGTTATTATAAGAATCAAGTATCTGCAATTCATAACGACCCATAAAAAGTACACCGCTATTGCCGCGACCTTGTCCATCGCCTTTTACAACTAAAGGTGTTTTCCATTCAATATGTAACTGGCAATCACCAAATGCCTGCTTTGTCTGAAGGCCCTGTACAGCATTTTTTTGTTTTTCCTCAGCAGAATACTCAGCGTCTTCAGCAAAAGGAACAACAGTAATGCCGCTGTCATCTGCCTTCCAGTTAAATGGTTTACCTTTTTTACTGATCCAGTTAATACTATCTTTTTTTTCACGAAATAAAATAATGGCGTCTGAAGGTGCATCAATTGTAACCGTTTTACCAGGAACAATTACTTTGGGTACCGGCGACCATATCTCAGTAAGTTTTGGATCGCCTTTTGGCTGAGCGTAGCTATTAATAAATGGTATTAACAAAAACAGGAAAAACAATTTCGCTTTCATATCTCCGGTTAAAGTTTCCTCATCCTTACATTTTTGTAATAGACTTCTGCGTATTCCGATTGCATTAATATTCTTCCGCTTTTTACACTGGCTTCTTCACCAACATTAACAACGATGCCATTTACAATTTGAACACATTTACCATTGTAAGAAATAATTTCTACTGTGTTCCATTCACCATTGGGTTTCTCGCCATCTTTTTGTTTTATCATTCTTGTATGATTGGCCGGTACATTTTGTATACCATTTACTTTGATGGTACTAAAACCCAATAACCAGAAATCTCCCACATCTCCTTCCTGTATCTGGCATTCGATAGATTGCGGCCAAATGGAATCAACTTCATTTATCGGAATATTATAACACACACCAGCATCTCTTTTCTCTTTCGTACGTGAGCCCCATCTTCTTTCACCCCATTTGAAATCGATCTTAAAATGAAAATTGCTGTAACCCTTTTCAGTTATTGCATAACCAAGGTCTTTTCCTACTACATGCAATGTATTATTTTCAATAATGAAATTAGTATCCGGATCGGCGTTGTTACCAACGTCTTTAAGAAATGTATGCCATCCGTTTAAATTTCTCCCGTTGAATAAAGATGTAAAAGGATCAGTTGTGACGGGAATGATATTTTTTACAACAAAGACATAATCATTATAGTCACCATTTTTTGCCTCTTCATAACAAAGCAAATAACTATTGCTGATGAGTTTTCCAGTTGAATCTTTTAAAGGATAGATCCTTGTTGCCCGCACTGCATTGGAAGGATAGTATAACATATTCCAGACATCTTCCGAATACGCAGTATGTGTCGGCCCTGTAGCATAGAATCCGAAAACATGATTGCCCGGATCAAATGAATTATTTCCTGATGCAATAGCGGGAAACAAACATTGGTGTTCCGGATACGCATTTGTTTTTGCCAAAATACCTACCTGGTGTATTTCGGGTTTTTCAGCTGTATCAATATAATAGCCAAAAGGAAGTTCAAAGTCGGGAGAATATCTTGCTACTGGAATAATTTCTACTTTCCCTTTTCCTGCTTTATGAAAACGCTGGTAAGGGATTTCATCACCCTGCAATTCGGGTCGGCTGTGGTTGGCTAATGTTGTCCATCCAATATTTATTTTATAATTCATGGCTTCAGCAACAGTCGCCAATGTTGGCTCGTTCTCGCCTTCAAGTCCTTTTGTACTAAGGCCGGTGAGATTTAATACTGTGTTGCCTGAAGATGTTCTTATCTGCAGTTTTGCTTTTGTTATTCCTATAAGATCAGATGGTGGGGTGAAAACTAGAATAAGTTTGACTTTTTTATAAGACAGTATTTTAAAACTGGAAGTATCACCACCGTAAAATCTAACGGATATTGTTGCAGCGGGAACGGTTGTAGAATCAGGTTTACTCACCGTTCCTTTTATAGCAGAGAAAATAAATTGCTTTTTTAACGGCGCCGTATTTTGTGCATTAGTGAAAAATACCCCACTGAATAAAATGAATGCGGCAAGGACAATCTTTTTCATACAAGATGGGGGCAAATATTTTAAACAAACAATAATAATTTAAACATAACTTATCGTTTTAAGTACTGCATCCTGATGTGTCCTGCTTTATCCAAGTAATTGAAGAAGCTACTAACTTTAACTTATATGAAAAGAGTATTGCTGATCATTAGTGGGATCTTATTCTTACATCAATGCGGATATACACAGGCAAAAATTGACAGAAAGAGCCTGGTTGAACGGCATAATGTCCACATCAGTAAGGTTGATTCACTTTCGTCACTCACTGTCGGCAATGGAAATTTTGCTTTTACAGTTGATGCGACAGGTATGCAATCATTTCCCGAGGCATATGCAAATGGAGTTCCCTTAGGTACCGAATCAGTTTGGGGTTGGCATAGTTTCCCCAATATTGAAAATCTGAAAATTGAAGAAGCACAAAAAATTTATGAGTTGGAGGGAAGAAAGATATCTTATACCGTGCAACCAAAAGAGCCGGAAAGAGCAAAGAAAGCGGTTGAGTATTTTCGTATTAATCCGCATCGTTTACAATTGGGAAATATTGGGTTGGAAATAAAAAAGAAAGACGGCTCACTCGCTACTCTTAATGATATAAAAAATATTAACCAGGAATTGGATCTGTGGACAGGGATCATCACCAGTTCGTTTACTGTTGAAGAAGTTCCCGTGAAGGTAAGTACTGCCTGCGATCAACAAGAGGATGTACTTGCATTTAGAATTGAATCCTCTTTATTAAATGAAAAAAGGATCAGCATCCGTATTCGGTTTCCCTACCCAACAGGACAGTTTAAAGATGTTGGGAATAACTGGAACTCTAATGTTGCTCACTCTTCTGTTGCAAGCCCTGGTCAGAACAGTGCTCTTATTAAAAGAGTTCTTGACAATTCTATTTATAAGGTCAGTTTGTATTGGTCAGACAGATCTGCCTTTGAAGAAAAAGAGAAACATTATTTTTTAATAACTCCTCAATCACCAAAAAATAATAGTTATGAACTGACATGTTTTTTTGAAGGTAAAAAAGCATTATCAATAGTTACTGGGTTTAAAGCTATAAGTAAGAATAGCGCAGAGGCTTGGAAAAAATTCTGGCAAAGCGGAGGCGCTGTTGATTTTTCAGCAGTAAAAGATCCAAGGGCATTTGAAATAGAAAGAAGAGTTGTGCTATCGCAATATCTTACAAAAATTCAATGCTCATCAAACTATCCTCCGCAAGAAACAGGATTGACTTATAACAGTTGGTATGGTAAACCACATTTAGAGATGCATTGGTGGCATGCCGTTCACTATGCACAATGGGGAAGACCAGAATTAATGGAAAAAAGCCTGGACTGGTATTTTAAAGTTGCAGAAAAAGCAAAGCTCATTGCAAAACGCCAGGGCTTTGATGGTTTGCGCTGGCAAAAGATGACCGATAACGAAGGTGATGAATCGCCATCGTCGGTTGGAGCATTTCTTATCTGGCAGCAACCGCATTTTATTTATATGGCTGAAATGCTTTATCGTAGCAAACCAACAAAAGAAATTTTGAATAAGTATAAAGATCTTTTGTTTGCGACTGCTGATTTCATGGCATCATTTCCAAGTTATGATCCAAAAACAAAAAAATATAATCTCGGAAAAGGATTGATACCAGCACAGGAATGTTTTGATGCAGTTAGTACATTTAATCCAACCTATGAGTTGGCGTATTGGAGTTGGGCTTTGCAAAAAGCACAGGAATGGAAAAAACGTTTAGGTTTGCCGCGAAATAAAAAATGGGATGAGATCATTAATAATCTTGCGCCATTACCACAATTAAATAATGTATATCTCGCTACAGAAAGTACACCCGATTGTTATGAACCCAATTCAAAATATTTGACTGATCATCCTGCTGTTCTTGGTGCATATAGTAGTTTACCTGCTGTACATGGTTTGAATACGACGATAATGAAAAATACATTGGACACTGTTTGGAAGATCTGGAAATGGAATGATACATGGGGTTGGGATTTCCCATTAACAGCTATGACTGCGGCTAGATTACATCTTGGTGAAAAAGCAGTTGATGCTTTACTGATGCCCATCAAAACAAATACCTATTTGATCAATGGACATAATTACCAGGATGAACGTCTGACAATTTATCTACCTGGAAATGGCGGTGTATTGAATGCCGTTGCATTAATGTGTACGGGTGCTGATGCAGATAAAGAGATCAATATCGGTTTTCCGAAAGATTGGAAAGTAAAATGGGAAGGATTAAAAAAAATGTTTTGAGCTTATTAATGAGAAAAATATTTCTGATCTTTTTTATACTTACCGGGAAAAGTATTTTTTCTCAACAACTATGGCATGACAAAGAAAGAACACTTCGTTATCACCCGGAAGAGAATGATATTGTAATTGAAAATGGAGACAAACGTTTCAACCGGGCATTGTATGGTGGCAATACTGCTTTCCGTGCTGAAGCCGGTGATCTTCCCGAGTTTGCATTGTATATGCCCGGCATGGGTGGTAATTTGAAATTTGGAATTATTGCTAACGGCAGATCGAAATGGCTGATAGATGCGAAATATATAAAAGCGAATTACAGTGCCGGTAGCATGTTGTACGAGATAAAAGATGACTTACTTGGCAATGGACAGATCTTGTTGCAAGTCCTTGCAACTTATGATGACGAAGCTTTGATCCTGAAAATACAGTCAAATAATATCAACAGCAATGTTGAATTGGTTGCGGTGTTTGGAGGAGCG